>CAZVQR010000011.1:0-16311 GCA_964629505.1 uncultured Candidatus Saccharibacteria bacterium | reverse complement strand
TACCAACAAAAATTTTATCTATTATTATTTTTTCTATTTACCGGTGGGCTTTTTGGGTAAGAGCAAGTTGTTTATGAAGCTCGCTCGTTTCTTTGACTACTTTATTTCCCCGCGTGGTCGTTTTTATCCGCTTTTTGAGAAATATAAACCCGATTTGGTTTTCTCGACAGATGTTCAAAATGAGCATGATGTGGCCTTGATGCAGGATGCCAAAAAGAAAGGGATAAAGATAATTGGCATGGTTCGGTCTTGGGATAATTTGGTTACGAGGGCTTTTCGCTTTATACCCGATAAACTTATCGTTCACAACGATATAATTAAAGAACAAGCCGTGTCAATCTACGGTCTCAATCCCATTAAAATAATTGTGTCTGGTGTACCGCACTATGATAAATATATCAAAGCGCCTTTTATTTCCAGAGAAGAATTTTTCCGTCGCATTGGTCTTGACCCAGACAAAAAGACGGTCTTATTTTTTCCACTTTGTGATTATAGGATAGTGAGAAAAGGTGGAGAGGCGCCCGCTTACACGGATAAGGACGCTTTAGAGGCGCTTTCTAAAATATCAGCCAATGTCATTGTCCGTTTTCCGCCGAACGAAACGGTGACCACGGCCGGTTTTAAAAAACCCGCCAATTTTTTCTATGACCAGCCCGGCGTTTCTTTCGGCAAGGGCGCGACTATTACTACCAGAGAACTTAGCACTGACGACGATGCCCGTTTAGCGGATGAATTATATTATTCCGATGTTGTTGTTTCTGGTCCGTCAACCGCGGCGATTGACGCGGCTGTCTTTGATAAGCCGATAATATTTCTAGATTTTGGCCGCGGCGATTCCAGCTCTTTAGTCGGCAGGATTTTTGAGTACGAATCGGAACACATCGTGAATGTTTTAAAGACAGGCGGTGTGAAGCGTGCCCGTAATGAACGCGAACTGACGGCCTTGGTCGAGAATTATTTCAAAAACCCTTCGAAAGACAGAGAGGGGCGCGCCCGTATTCGCGAGGAACAATGTTTCCGGCTCGATGGAAATTCGTCGAAGCGCATTGCGGCCGAAATAACAGCGGTCGAAATGATTAAGTATCCATACAAAACAACCAAAGAAATGAGAGAAAATCCTGATATTTATTCCGCCCCCTGTTATGGCCTCCCTTTCGGCATAACGACCTTTGAGAAATACGAGTCAATTCTAACGGGCAAAAGAGTGTTGGACTGCGGCACCGGCAGTGGGCATTTTCTTAATCACATTGAAGATTACGACACTTATGGGGTGGATGTTGTTGATGTGAGAGTGGAAAAAAAAGGAAACTTCGCTGTGGTGGATACCAACACTGAAAAACTACCTTTTCCTGATAATTTCTTTGACGCTGTTACGACCTGGTGTTTGTTGCCCCACCTTGAAAACCCCCACCACTTCATTAGAGAAGTCTATAGAGTTCTAAAACCTGGTGGCATATTTTTTAACGAAATGCCAAACACTTCGCTTTACGCCAGAAAACTTTTTTTTCTTACGGGCGAATTAGAGAGATATACAATGGATAACGACCATATCTCCGTATTTACTCCCGCGATTTACAAAAAGACAATTTTGAAATACTTTAATGAGTTGGCTGTGGAATACTGGGTTGACCCAAAGATTTACAGAAATCGTTTGGGTTGGTTAAAGAAAATTGGTGTGGAAAGAAACTGGCGGAACTTCAGAAAGTTATATGCTTCGGAGATGATACAAATACTTAAAAAATGAAAAAAACAATTTTTATTTCCAGCTTTCACATTCTGATTTCGCGCAATATTTTGGCGACCGGTGTTTTACCTCTGCTTACTAAACAAAGCGGGGTCCAAGTGGTTATTATTTGTCCCGAGAAAAAAGAAGAGTTTTTCCGGAAAGAGTTTGAAAAATATGGGGTGCTCATTAAACCGGTGTCAATAAAATTAAACTGGCGGGATTTTGTTCTCCGTTTTTTGTCGTTGGCAGCTTTGCGGACGAAAACTCTTTGGATAAAACGCCGGACGGAAATGAAAGGGGCCAGCGCGATTTTTTCAGAAATTATACCAGCTTTTCTGGCTGGCTGGTTGACGCGTTGGTTGAATCCAATTCTTACGCCGGCTGGCCGGTTTCAATCGCTTTTGGAAAAATATCAGCCGGAATTGATTTTTGCTACCGATGTCCAAAATGAACTTGATGTGTCTCTGATGCAAGCTGCCAGAAAAAGGGGTATAAAAATTGTCGGTATGGTGCGGTCTTGGGATAATCTGGCGGCGAAAGGTTTAATCCGGATTATTCCCGATGTTTTACTGGCTAACAACGAGATTGTGAAGCGGGAAGCAGTGGCGCTGCACGGCGTTCCGGCCGAAAAAATTCAGGTTGTTGGTTTGCCTCATTATGACAATTATTTTCAAGCGCCAAAACTTTCTCGTTTGGAATTGGCTGAAAAGCTGGGTTTGGCCGCCGGCAAAAAATTCGTTTTATTCGCGCCGGTTGGTGACCGCTATCTTGCCGATAATTTTGTTGATAAAAATGTTTTGATTTTGCTTGATAAAATTTTGCCGGCTGATTGGGAAATTCTGGTCCGGTTGCCGCCGGCCGATTTGGTGAAAAGTATTGAATCGGGAAATTTCTCGTCGCGGGTAAAAATTTATCGGCCGGGCGGCCGTTTTGGCCATATTAAAAATACCGAACTTTCCCGCGCTGACGACGAAATTTTAATTACCAGCATCAAATCTGCCGATTTAGTTGTTGCTGGGCCGTCCACCATGGTGATTGATGTCGCCATCGCCGATAAGCCGGTAATTTTGGTTGGCTTTGACGGCAAAGAAAATGTCTCTTATTTTCAAAGCGTGCGCCGTTATTACGATTACAACCATTTTCAGCCGATTCTAGAAAGCGGCGGCGCCCCGCTTGCCCGAAGTGAAAAGGAGTTTGAGAAACTTGTCAATGCGTATCTTGCCGACCCAACTTTGGCTCTGGCGGGGCGCCGCCGAATCGTTGAACTGGAATGCCAATTTACCGACGGCCAATCAAGCCAACGAGTAGTTAAAGAATTGGAAAAATTTCTATGAACCAAAAAGTCAAGACAATTTTCCTGACGATTTTTGAAGGGGTGGAAGCAAAAAATTTACTGCGCACTCCAGTTTTGTCAACTTTGCTGGCCGACCCGGCGGTCAGGGTTATTTTGTTCACCAAGAGCGCCGAAAAGGTTGAATATTACGAAAAAGAATTTTCCGACTCGAGAATGATTTATGAACTGGCGCCACGCCAGCCGATTAGCGGTTGGGACGCGGTTTTTGCCAAGTTAAAATTCACTTTGCTTCGGACGGTAACCACTGATTTAAAACGCCGATTGAATTACGAACGAGAGAAAAACTTTTTCCGCTATTTTGGCGGTTTGTTTGCCAATCGGTTTTTGGCTTGGCCGAGTGTCAGAAAAGTTGTTCGTTGGCTAGATTTTATTTTAGTCCGCCAAAATTTTTACGCGCCGTTTTTTGAAAAATACCAGCCCGACTTAGTTTTTTGTGCCCACCTTTTTGACGAGCCGGAAATTGCCCTGCTTCGGGAAGCAAAAAAGCGGGGAGTGAAAACCGTCGGTTTGATAAATTCTTGGGACAAGACAACCGCCCGATGTATTTTGCGATTGTTGCCGGACAAGGCGATTGTTTTTAATGAAATCGTCAAGCGGGAAATGATTAAGTATAACGAAATGTCCGCCGACGCTCTTTTTGTCTCCGGTTTGCCCCAGTATGATATCTATTGGCAAGCCAAACCAAGTTCGCGCGAAGAATTTTTTAACGCCATCGGTATCGGCTCCGAGAAAAAACTTATCGTCTATGCGCCAATGGGTCGGGCGTTTGGTGGCTGTGATTTTGAGGTGATTGATTTGTTAAGAAAACTTTTGGTTGAAGGAAAATTCGGCAATGACGCCGAGTTGCTCGTTCGTTTCCAGCCCAACGATTTTTTTGAAAAATCGGAAATTGAAAAAAGGCCCGATTTGAAATTTGATTATCCGGGTAAAAGGTTCGGTTCGGCAAGGGGCGTGGATTGGGATATGGACGAAAAAGATATAGGTCGATTGGTTGACACTTTGGCTCACGCTTCGGTTTTTATTTCCTACGCTTCCAGCATCGTTATTGACGCGGCGATTTTTGGCAAACCAGCAATCAATATTGATTTTGAAATCAGTAAAGATTTGAAGTTGGCGGACAGGCCGACGCAATATTATCAAACCGCTCATTATCAAAATGTCTTGGCGATTGGCGGCGTTAGGTTGGTAAAAAATGTTTCTGAATTAACTGATTGGACTAAAAAATATTTAGCTAATAGCGCTCTTGATAAAGAAGCGCGAGAACGATTGATAAAAGAGCAGTGTCAATTTACCGATGGCAAATCAGGTGAGCGACTTGGACGGTTTATTCTTGAATTAATCAAATGACCAAACGAATTTTTATCACCGGCATTGCCGGTCAGGACGGTTCTTATTTATCCGAGCTTTTGGCAAAAACTGATTGCCAGATTTTTGGTTTGACTAATCAAAAATACTCCAACAATCCGGTTTCTTTGGAGGCAATAAAAAAACTTGGCGGCAAAGTTATTTTAATTGACGGTGATATCACTGACACTAATTTGCTGGGGAAAATTTTTAAGGACATAAAGCCGCACGAAATTTATAATTTGGCCGCCATCTCAAGCGTCAGCGAGTCCTTCAAGATTCCCGAAAGAGTGATGGAGGTTAATTTTCGCGCTTTTAAAAGGTTGGTTGACGAAGCGCTCATCGTTGTCCCGAAAGTTAGAATTTATCAAGCCTCGTCCAGCGAGATGTTCGGCAAAGCGTTCGCGCCCCAAAATGAAAAAACCGATTTTATGCCAGTCAGTCCTTATGGTGAATCAAAACTTCGCGCTTATAGGGAAGTGGTTTTGGAATATCGAAAGAAAAAAGGTATCCATATTTGTTCCGGAATTATGTTTAATCACGAATCGCCGAGGCGGGGCGAAAGTTTCGTTACTCAAAAAATCGTCACCGATTTATCTAAAGTAAAATTGAGACTGCTTGCTCACCTTGAATTAGGAAATTTGGATGTGGAGAGGGATTGGGGTTTTGCCGGCGATTATGTAAAAGCCATGTATTTGATTCTGAATCATGATAAAGCCGATGATTATGTGATTGCCACCGGTAAAAGTCATACCGTGCGGGATTTTGTGAATGAGACCGCGAAAAATCTCGGTTTGAAAATAAAATGGCGGGGACAAGGCGAGAGGGAGGAAGCAATTGATAACAAGGGAAAAATTTTAGTGAAAGTCAATCCGATTTTTTACCGTTCCAAAGAACTTAACGCGACTATTGGCGATAGCGCCAAAGCAAGGAAAATTTTAGGTTGGAAACCAAGAGTAAATTTTGAAGGACTGGTAAAAATGATGGTGAAAGCCGCTTTTGAGCGTTATGTTTGATTATTCAAAAACAAAAAAAGAGACGGTAGTTTGTAATCTGTGCGGCGGCGAGCGGCGTTCGGTGTTGGCCCGGCTTTCAAAGAATAATTTGCCGGTGACGACGGTGTTCTGCCGAAATTGTTCTCTAATTTATATCAATCCGCGAATGGTAAGCGAGGAATACGACAATTATTACAAATATTTTTACCGAGTGGACAGAAACGCGGTTAAAGGCGCGACTGTTGACACCGAATTGGAACGGAATTTTGAAAATGCCAGAAAATTCGGCCGAGCGCTTGGCCGGCGCTATCAAAAATTTATTAAGCTCGGATTGACGGTTGATGTCGGTTCTTCCACCGGTGGCGCGCTCTACGGTTTGCGAGAAGCGATGCCAGCTTTAAAAATTCTTGGTATTGAACCGTCGGTGGCGGAATCGGAATTGGCAAGAAGCCGCGGTGTGCCAACCAAAACCGTTTTGTTTGAAAATTTCCGTGATGCTTTGCCCGAAGCGCCGGCCAACATTTTTTGTGTTCAGAGTTTGAATCATCTTTTGAATCCCAAGGGTTTTATGACTTGGGCTTACGGGGCGCTGGTTACCGGCGGTTCGCTGTTTTTGGCGGTAAAAAATTTTCGCCATCAAGCACGCCGCGCCGGTTCAATAGAAGCCGGAGTTCAGATTGACCACCCTTACATGTTCACGCCCGAGACCTTGCGGGCGATGATTGAATCCGTCGGTTTCCGAGTTGTGGTTTTTGAAATTGACGAAGGCAAGAGCCAGAGCGAATTGCTTGCCCAGCGGGCGGAAGGTCTGCCCAGGCATCACATTCGAGTGGTGGCGGTGAAGGCTAATTTAAATAAAGTTCAAGTGGTTCTGCCAAGTTTTTGGGTTCAGCTTAAGCTTCGCTTAGCGCTTAGCAGACCAATTTTGAAGCTGGTTTACCTTGCCAAGTATTCCCATTGGCGGACTTGGCAAAAATCAAAGAGTGTAGTATAGTGTTGGCAATGACAAAAGGACGGCTCAAAACAATAAGAATTCCGGGTACTGACAAAATCCTCGGTGGTGAGGAAGTTTTTTTTGTGGCGGAGATCGGCAAGGGGTTTATTCAGACAGAAGCTGACCAGCCGATTGAGAGTTATCTTGCTAATGCCAAACGGCTGATTGACGAAGCGGTGGCCGCTGGCGCCGACGCGGTTAAATTCCAGACCCACGAAGTTTATGATGAGCAAGTTGACATTCCCGTCATTTCGCCACATTTCAAGGGTGCCGAACGCCACGCTTGGGTAAAAAGAAACACTGAGGCGACGCCGCTTTCTTTCTGGCAGGACTTGAAAAATTACGCCGTTCAGAAAGGCATTATTTTTTTTTCCACAGCAATGAGTCGCCGAGCGGCCCAAAAACTTTCCCAAGTCGGCGTGCCGCTTTGGAAAGTCGGTTCCGGTGATGTGGAGGATTATGTTTTGCTGGATTATCTCACCGGTACCGGCAAACCGATAATTATTTCCACCGGTATGGTGAGTTTTGCCGAACTTGACGAAGTGGTTAATTATTTTGTCGAACGGAGCACTTCCTTGGCGATTCTTTATTGTGTCAGCGAGTATCCCTGTCCGCCGGAAAAATTTAATTTAGCCAGCATTGAACGAATCAAAGAAAAATATCCGGAAGTGGTTGTCGGTTTTTCCGACCACTCGGTGGGTGATTTGAATCCAGTTTTGGCAGCTGTCAAAGTCGGAGCTCGTATCGTGGAAAAACATTTTTCCTTGTCGCGCGATTTGTGGGGTTCGGACCACAAGGTTTCTATGACGCCGGCGGAGTTCGCTGAAATGGTAAAAAGAGTCCGCGCCGGCGAACACAAAAAAGTCGCCCATCAAAAATTTTATGGCGACAAAGAACGCGAGCTGGATGGCGCCAAAAACCGCTTCCGGCCTTACTTCAAGAAATCATTGGTGGCGGCGCGAGTTATCAAGAAAGGCGAGAAAATTACTAAAAATATGATTCACGCCTTGCGTCCGGTGCTCCATCTTAAAGGTTTGCCTTCGCGTGATTTTCATAAAGTAGTTGGCCGCGAGGTGATTCGTCAAATTAAAAAAGGCGAGCCGCTGACCAATAAAATTTTTGCCAAATAAAATGTCCACCAAATTAAAACAAAAAAGAAAAATTTGTTTCGTCATCACGAGTTTTATCCATTACTCGCGCGGTCTTTTTATTTTAGAAGAATTGAAGAACCTGCCGGATGTGGAATTACATGTGGTTATTAGTGGCACCGCTTTGCTTGCCAAGTATTCTTCAAAATTTTCCTATGTGAAAAATATTCTTGAGCGCGAGGGTTATAATAATCTTCACGAACTTTATTTTAATTTGGAAGGCGATAGCCATCTTACCAAAGCCAAAACTGCCGGTGTCGGCATCATAGAATTTTCCACTTTTTTTAATCATTTGAAACCTGATGTAGTGGTTTTGCGCGGCGACCGGTTTGAAGTGTTGTCCGCCGCCGTAGCCGCCGCTTATTTACAAATTCCCATTGCTCACCTTGAGGGTGGCGATATCACTGGTTCCATTGATGAAAGCGTTCGTCACGCTATCACTAAACTTTCCCATTTGCACTTTGCCACCAATGAAGATGCTAGAAAGAGAATTTTGCGGATGGGGGAGAATCCGAAATATGTTTTTAATTTCGGCAGTCCGGAAATTGAAGTGGTTCATCGGATAATCAATGGCGGGCATCATGTTGATTTTAGCCAGACCGGTTCCGGCGCGCCGTTTGATATCAGGTCGGATTTTTTGATGGTGATGTATCAGCCAGTCACGACCGAGACCGAGCGCTTGGCTGAATACACCAGAACTATTTTGGCGGCGGTTCACGAAATCGCGATTCCGACGCTTTGGTTTTGGCCAAACTTTGACACCGGTGCCGAAGAAATTTCTCACACTCTGCGGGTTTTTCGCGACCAAACCAAAGACCATAAAATTCGTTTTATGCGCTATCTGCCACCTCGCGATTTCATCTGGCTTTTGAAACATACCCGGGCGCTTATCGGCAATTCTTCAGCCGGTATTAAAGAATCCTCTTATCTTGGCGTGCCGGTGGTGAACATTGGTAATCGTCAGGGTTCGCGTTTGCGCACTAAAAATGTTTTGGACGCGCCGCATAAAAAGGGGCCCATCAAAAAGGCAATTGAAAAACAAATGAAAAAGGAACGCTATCAGCCGTCCAAACTTTATTTCGCCAATGGCACCGCTCGCAAAATCGCCCAAACCTTAGCCAAGGCGAATCTTTATGTCCAAAAGAAGTTTGTTGGTTAAAATAAAAAGAGTAAAAGTAGGACCTTTCAACAATCCAATTTATGCCACAGTCCAGACATTTGAAATAAAAATCAACTTGTGCTAGTTTAATACTCAGAAAACACTAAAGGTGTATCAAGAGTGTGGAGGAGGGCCTGGCCCGTTATTACTCCATCGGCAACTTGTCCTTAATGGCTAAGCATTTGGTGCTTTTGCTAAGCCACCAAAGGATAAAGTGCTAATTCCAGCCCCGCTTGGCGGGGAAAGATACGGTCGTAACACTTACGGCAGTAGTTGGAATATCTCTTGATACACCGCCAATTTTTGGCGGTGTTTTGTTCATCGAAAAACAAATAGCAAAGACCAAATAATTATGAACACAAAACAAAGTCGGTTAATTGAAAGACTACGATTAGAGGTTGTCTGTCCGGCCAAAGCACGTATTATAAGGCTTGGTAAAGGTAAGGTGGTATTAATGAGTTGTAACTATCGTTTTCTCGGAAGAGATGAAGTACCGCTTTGGCGTTGGTACGAGCTTTTCCACAAGGCTGATCTAAATCTGGAAATTGAATTACGTAAACTCATCAAAAGTGAAATAGGCAGCGATTTTGATATTAAGGAAGAATCAGAATCAGGTTACTTGGGCGTTACATCGGACACTTGGATTGAGGTTGTTGCCTAGTGCTCCTCTGTGAGTTCTTTAGTTCTGTTCGGTGTTTACAAGGCGCTGCGAAAGCGGTGCCTTTTCTTTTTGCCAATTTGTGCTACTATTTTTTTATGTCAGAAAAGAAACTGATTTTGGCCGTTATTACCGCCCGGGGCGGAACCAAAGGCATACCGGGGAAAAATATTAAACTGCTCGGCGGCAAGCCCCTGATTGTTTACTCTATTGAAGCGGCTAAAAAGAGTAAGTTGATTACTCACACTATTGTTTCTACTGACGCTCCGGAAATTGCCGAGGTGGCAAAGAAATTTGGCGGTGAAGTTCCATTTTTGCGCCCAAAAGAATTGGCCGGAGACGAAACGCCGCATTTGCCGGTGATGCGTCACGCCATTGAATTTATGGAAAAAAAACTCGGCGTCGTTTTTGATTACGCTGTAATTTTACAGCCAACTTCGCCGTTTCGCACCGTTGATGACATAGACCAGACACTGGAGAAGTTAATTAAGAGTGGCGCTGATAGCGCAGTGACTTTGGTTGATGTTGATAATTATCATCCAGTGAAAGCCAAAAAATTAGAAGGCGACAAAGTTTTGCCCTATTGTATTCCGGAACCGGAAGGAATGCGTCGGCAGGATTTTCCGCCGGCTTATCGCCGGAGCGGCGCGATTTATGCTATGCGCCGTGATTTGCTGATGAAAGACAAACGGCTTTACGGCGACAATATCGTTGGTCACATTGTGCCAGCCGAGCGCTCGGTGGATATTGATACGCCGTTTGAGTGGTTTCGAGCCGAGTGGATGTTGGAGGACTTGAATAAAAAAGGTTATGAATTTTAAAAATAAAATAAAAATCTTAAACACCATCGGTAAAAATTTCGCCCCTGAAGCCAAAAAAGTTTTGTCAACTTTAGGTGTGGTTGATTATAAAATTCCGACGCAAAAAGAGCTAGCGGAAATCATCGGCGACTACGACGTAGCGGTTATTGGTTTGGGTTTGAATTTTGATGGAGCTCTTTTGGAACGGGCAAGAAAACTCAAAGTGATTGCCACGGCAACGACCGGTCTTGACCATATTGATTTGGTTTATGCGAAAGAGAAGGGAATAGAGGTTTTATCGCTCCGTGGCGAGGAAGAATTTTTGAATACCATTACCGGCACGGCGGAATTGGCTTTTGGTTTACTCATTGATTTGTTCCGCTTCACGACTTGGGCTTTTGAAGATGTAAAAAATTATCACTGGCGACGAGAAAATTGGAAAGGTTTGAGTCTATACGGCAAAACTTTGGGAGTTGTCGGTTTGGGACGGTTGGGTAAAATGATGGCACGGTTTGGTAAAGCGTTTGGTATGAAAGTTTTGTTTACCGACCCGAATATTTCGCCAAAAGATTTTCCGGATTATGAAAAAGCCGATTTAGAAAATTTACTTCGGCGAAGCGACGCGGTTTCGCTCCATGTTCACTTGAGCAAAAAGACGGAAAATTTTTTGGCTAAAAAAGAATTTGCCCTAATGAAAAAAGGCGCGGTTTTGGTAAATACTTCGCGGGGCAAAATCGTCAATGAAAAAGATCTGCTGGCTGCGCTAGAAAGCGGGCAATTGGGCGGTTATGCTACCGATGTCTTGGCTGACGAACTTTCTTTTGAAACTACCGGTTTTAAAAAACACTCGTTGGTTGAATACGCCAAGAATCACCAAAATCTTATTGTTATGCCGCACATCGGTGGAATGACCACCGACTCTCGCCTTGCCACCGATCTCTTTATGGCGGAGAAATTAAAAAAGTATCTATAAACAATTTTGTGCGGTTGAATAAATTTTGTTCTGGTGGTATATTGGTAATATGAAATTGAATAAAATTTTGCGTTGGGTGGCATTGGGGGGAATTTTTTTGGTGCCGTTCGTGCCGTTGGTGGTGGCCCATAATCTTTTCTTTCCGTTTATTACCGGCAAAGCGTTTGTTTTCAGAATTTTGGTAATGCTGGCGACCGGCGCTTGGCTGATTCTGGCTTTGCGCGACTCGGACTATCGACCGAAAAATTCTTGGCTTATCAAGGCACTTGCCGCTTTTCTTATTATCATCGGTTTGGCTGACATTTTTAGCGCTAATCCTTTCAAAAGTTTTTGGAGCAATTTTGAACGAATGGAAGGTTTCGTAACGTTGCTTCACTTATTCCTCTATTTTGTGGTGGCGGGAACAATGCTCAACGATTGGAAATATTGGAAAAAGTTTTTCCAAACCTCAATCGTAGTCAGCGTAATAATGGCCGGCTATGGCATTTTCCAACTGGCCGGCGTTTTGGTGATTAACCAAGGCGGCACGCGGTTGGATGGCACCTTCGGCAATGCCACTTATTTGGCGGTCTACATGCTCTTCCACATTTTTCTGACCTTCTTCCTTTTGTTGCGTGAACGGTTTAGCAAAACCGGACAATGGACTTATGGCGCGATTATTTTTCTCCAACTTTTTATTCTTTATCACACCGCTACTCGCGGCGCGGTGCTCGGTTTGCTCGGCGGCATTTTAGTAACGGCGATTTTAATCGCTTTGTTTGAAAAGGAAAGATTGTTTCTGAAAAAAGGCGCTCGAATTGTCCTGATCGCTATGGTAGTTTTGGTTGGTGGTTTTATGGCGATAAAAAATACTGGTTTTGTTCAGAATAGCGGCGCTTTGTCGCGTTTGGCTTCCATTTCTCTGAATGAAGCGGCGCCGCGTTTTATGATTTGGCAAATGGGTTGGCAAGGTTTTAAAGAGCGGCCGATTTTAGGCTGGGGCCAGGAAAGTTTTAATTTTGTTTTCAATAAATATTATAACCCGAAAATGTTTACCCAAGAGCAGTGGTTTGATCGCTCCCACGATATAATTTTTGATTGGCTGATTACCGGTGGCGCGCTGGGGCTTTTGAGTTATCTTTCAATTTTCGCCGCCCTGTTGTTTTATATTTGGCGCGGCAAAAACGGGCCATTATCTTTTTCCGAAAAAGCCGTTTTCACCGGCTTGCTGGCCGCTTATTTTTTCCAAAACATTTTTGTTTTTGACAATCTTGGCAGTTACATCATGTTTTTCTCCATTCTCGCCTTTTTCCATTTTAGTTTCGGCAAGCCCTTCCCCGAGAAGTGGGAGAAAAAGTTGGTTTTTGACGAAACAACGATGAATAGGATTATTTCGCCTTTGATTGTGGTAGTGGCGCTTTTCGCTCTTTACTTTTTCAACGCCAAGCCCTATCTTACCGGTTTGACGCTGATTGACGCCTTGCAAGAGAGAACGGTGGAACAAAAATTCGCCTTGTTTGAAAAAGCGTTGGCTTATAATTCTTTAGGCAACGCTGAAATTCGCGAACAGCTTTCTCAAACGGCCTTAGCGGTGGGAGCGTCGCAGGCGCCGGTGGAGTGGAAACAGAAATATTTTGACTTGGCGCGTTCGGAACTTTTGAAACAAATTGAAGTGCCAAGAATCGGCGATGTTCGCTACGAACTTTTTTTGGGTTCATACCTGACTCGTTTCCAGCGCTATGATGAAGCCTTGGCTCATCTAAATAAAGCACTGGAACTTTCGCCGAAAAAACAAATAATTCTGTTTGAAATCGGTTTGATTTACATTAGCACCAATCAATACGACAAAGCGCTTGAAATTTTTCGACAAGCCTACGAATTAGAAAAAAATTACCCTGAGGCTCGCGATTATTACGCGATGGCCGCTATTTACGCCGGCAAAAATGATTTAGTGAAATTGTTATTGGAACCGGTTTACGGCACGACTTTGGTAGATGGCGATAATTTTATCAAGGCCTACGCCGATACTAATCAATATCAAAAGGTTTTGGCGATTTGGCAGGCGCGGGTGGAAAAAAATCCTAACCTTATCAAGAATTACATCGGTCTCGGCGCTTCTTATCTTTTAGTTGGCCAGCGGACGAAAGCGATTGAGGCGATTGAAAAAGCCATCGGACTTGACCCAAGTTTCAAAGAGCAAGGTGAATATTACATCCGCGAAATTCGCGCCGGCCGTAATCCTTAATAATATATGAAAATAAATATTAAAAGCACCAATCTTTCAATTTCGCCGGACATCAGTGCTTATTTGAATGAGAAATTAAAAAGTGTTGTTAAGCTGATTGACCAAAATGACGAGACGGCGATGTTTGACATTGAACTGGGTAGAACTACTCGCCATCACCAAACCGGCAATATCTTTCGGGCCGAAATTAATCTTCGCCGAAAAGGCGGCGATAGTCGGGCAGTATCGGAAGCTGGTGATATTTTATCGGCGATTGATTTGGTTAAAGACCAGCTACTTGACGAATTGCGCGGCGCTAAGGGCAAGCGGTTGCGTTTTATCAGAAAAAGTGGCCGCAAGGTCAAGGAGTGGTTGCGTCGGTTTTATAGGCGTTAAATTTAGAAAAAGGCATTTCTTTTTTGCCCTCCGGAATTACCGACTCGATTTTTAGTTGGCCGTTAGCAAAAGACGCTCTGGTTATTTTTACTCTTATTTTTTTGCCCTTCCGTTCAGCAAAAAAATAGGCGCTGGGCCAGCCGACGAAGGCTTGAATTTTTAGAAAATTTTGGCGCGGGTTAACATTCAAATCAATTAAGCCGTTTTCTTTGAAAATTTTCGGACAGAAAGTCGCCCGGCTTTCGTCTTGAGGAATGGGTTTAATTTCTCCCGCTAGCCATTTCGGGAGCGTTTCCGCCAAAAGTTTCCCGCCCTCTGCCGCCAGTTTTTTTGATAATTCTTTCGCTGTCAGACTTTCATTTGAAAATTGAAAATTGTAAATTGAAAATTCTCGCGAAGCAAGTATTGGTCCATGGTCCATTTTCTCGTCCATTAAAATGAGCGTGACGCCGATATTTTTCTCGTCATTTAAAATTTGCACTTGAATCGGCGAAGCGCCGCGGTATTTCGGCAACAGAGAAGGGTGGACATTCAACATTCCTCGCTTGGGAATTTCCAAAATATTTTTTGAGATAATTTTGCCGTAGGAAGCGACAACGCCAATTTCTAATTCCAAATTTCTAATTCCTAAAATAAATTCATTATCAAGTTTCTCTGGTTGGACAAAATCAATTTTGTTTGTCAGCGCCCAAAGTTTGACTGGCGGGGGAGTAAGTTTCAAACCGCGCCCCTTGGGTTTATCTGGTGTGGTAATAATAATTTTCGGTAACAAGCCGGCTTGCCCGTCCGGCAGGCTGGCTTTTTTTAATTCGTCCAAAACGCCTACCGAAAAATTGTCTGTCCCGAAAAAAGCAAAATTTATTTTCATGTTTTTTGTTTAGCTAATTCTTCCGGTGTTACTTCCACCACATCTTTGGCTTTATCGGTGAATAAGATGCCTTCCAAATGATCCAATTCGTGCTGGAAAATCTGGGCCAGAATGTTGCCGGCGCCGCGGCTGAATTCTTTACCTTCTTCGTCAAAAGCCCGAATGGTAACATTGCGAGCGCGTTGAACTTTGCCGTAGAGCCAACGGACTGACAGACAACCTTCTTCCGATTCTTTTTTCTTTTTAGAAATACTGACCAATTCCGGGTTAATACAAACCAAATTTTTGAGCGGTTTTTCATTGTCAGTGGTTTCGTTCTTTCGCTTGCCGAGCCACTTGCCAGCGACGATGAAAATTCTCATCGCCGCGCCGATTTGCGGCGCGGCAATAGCGACGCCATCCTTTTCGCCAGCCAGCGCGGTTTTCATTTTTTTAATCAGCCGGCGGATTTTGGGCGACTTGATTTCCGCCAATGGCACCAATTTGGCGATTTGCCGTAGAATCGGTTCATCGGCTTGGTAAATCCCCTTAATTTTTGTCATCTTTCAATTATATTGATTTTTACCAATATTTCAAATGTTATTTTTGTGTCCGCAAATTCTTAAGTATGCCGAAGAATTTTTTGCTGAAAAAATCACCTCGTTCACACTCCTTAAAGAGCCAATAGAGGTCTCCAATTTTAACATGAGCGACCAGTCCGTTTATTTGCCTCCAGGTAGCAGGTTTAAATTTAGTGCCAATCCGTTCCAGATTAATTTTGTCTACAAAACGCTGTATACATTCCTGCCGCTCGCTGGTGATTTTGAGCGGTCTCTTGCTTTTCAGTTTCTCTAGGTAATTTTTAGGGATATCCATATTCAAAAGAGTTGAGCTTGGGGCGGGCCGGTTTTCTTTCTTTTCATTTCTATCTTGGGTAACTCCACCGCAATCTTGCCAGCCGCGATATCCGGCAATTTTTTAAAGTCGGCGCGCAAATCGTTTAGGACAGCGGTGGCGCGGAGCGCCGCCGCCGGATGATAAAGCGGCAGGATGATTCGT
Source organism: uncultured Candidatus Saccharibacteria bacterium (assembly GCA_964629505.1). Lineage (GTDB taxonomy): Bacteria > Patescibacteriota > Minisyncoccia > Phycocordibacterales > DSPV01 > 2-02-FULL-44-35. The sequence goes on along the minus strand of CAZVQR010000011.1, from coordinate 655 downwards.
TCATCCCAATCAAACAGCTGGCCGTGAGCGCTGGAAATTTTAGCGAAAGGCAAGAAATAATTCATGGCAAATCGGCCGAGGGTGGCGATAATTTTTGGCTTAATAATTTCAATTTGCCACGCCAAGTAGGGCTTATAGGCCTCAATTTCTGTTGGCAATGGGTCGCGATTTTCCGGTGGTCGGCGCTTGACGATATTAGTAATGTAGACTTCGTTCCGTTGCCAACCGATTTCCGTTAGCAGTTGGTCCAAAAGTTTACCGGCTCGACCGACGAACGGCCGGCGCAATTCGTTTTCAGTAAAGCCCGGCGCTTCACCGATAAACATTACTTGGCAATCAGCATTACCTTCACCGAAAACCAAGTTTGATTCCGGCAACGGCAAAGTTTTATTTTCGGCGATTTCCCGTTCCAGTTTTTTTAATGCCGCCAGCTTGTTCATAGGTTTATTATAGGTTTAACCTCTATTTTACCACGCCGTTGGATTTCAGAGGACAAAATTTTGTGTTATATTATTGCCAGCGCAACGCGCCTTTAGCTCAGTGGTAGAGCGTTCCGTTCACATCGGAAAGGCCGTAGGTTCAATCCCTACAAGGCGCAATCGGGGTATAGTATAACGGCAGTATACACGCTTCGGGTGCGTGAGGTCTGGGTTCA
>CAZVQR010000010.1:0-16708 GCA_964629505.1 uncultured Candidatus Saccharibacteria bacterium | reverse complement strand
TAGCGTCACCACCCTTTATTTTGCCTTCAATTTCATTGCGGCTCTTTGGCCGGCCGGTTTTGTAATCAACGACATTAACGGAACCATCGGGCAAAAGCTCCACTTTATCCAGTTTTCCGTTTAATATAATTTCCCGGCCGGCCGAAATTTTAACCGGTATTCCGGCAATTTTGTATTCATTCCAAATTGTTCTCGGAAAATCGGAGCGAGAAAGATAACCTTTAAGCTCCCGTTCCCCTTCTTTGAAATGAACCTGAAACTCCCGAGCGTTTAGATGGGTGCGACGCAGAGCCCCTTCAAAAAATTTAAGCGTCTTTTTAATGGAGAGATCTTCTTCCCTTCGGTAGGCGTCAAAATAAATTTTTAGAGCGCCGTGAATCGCCGAGCCATAAAGAAGGGCCGGTGTTTTAGACCGGGGTAGCCTGATTAAATCCATGAAAAAGTATCGCCACGGGCATTTGAGAAAATTGTTTAAATGGGTCACCGAAAGTCCCCGCTCAAGAAAAAGCGTCTGAAGGTACTTTTTGTCGGTTAAGAGACGGGGCGCCGATGAAACTCTTTTGTTAGGAAATTTGATTGACACCTTCTCTTTTATTCGGTAGTCATCATGAATTTCCTCCAAAAACCGGCTAGGCAACCGCTCTCGTCCGTCACCGTCGCGAAGGTGATACGAAACCGTTACATCCTTTCTTGCTCTCGTAAGCGCCACGTAAAAAAGCCGTCGTTCATCTTCCGTTTCGTGAGCTTCCTCACCGCCTGGAAGCGGTAAATTGAAAAGTTGCCGATTGCGCTTTCCTCCCCAAACACCATCATTGCCGTGTAAAAGAAAAACACTCTCAAACTCAAGTCCTTTGGCGCGGTGAGCGGTCATAATGGCGACGCCGTCTGGAATTCCCGCCTCGGCCGATATGGACAGGCCATGCTCGCGCGCTTCCGCTAAATACTCCAAAAAGTTTTTTACAGTCGCGAGCTTATTCCGCTCGGCGAATCGTTCAACCGCGCGAAGCAAACTTTCATAAAGCAAAATAAGCTCGCGACTCTCGTTTAAAGAAATAAGGTGAGAAAGATAACCGGATTCTTCGGCAATTTGGCTCCAGCCGGAAACTAACGGTTCATTGCGGGCGATTGACACGAAACGGGATAGTTTGCCGGCGAGTTTGCCTAACGCGCCGCGCCTCATTTCAAAAATAACCGCTCGACGATTTTCCCTAGCATCTTCCAAGATGGCGAAAACCTCGTGAGGTTCAATGTGGAGAAAGTCAAAGAAAAGAATTGGCGCAAGTCTCTCGTCACTTGGCGTAACCACTGCCTCTAAAAATTTCAAGAATGCGTCAAGCCGAACATGAGAAATGGCGTCAGTATTTGAAAACTTCGCCACCGGCACGCCAACCGCCCGTAAAGCGCGCTCAACCGAATCGGCGTTTTTGTTCTCGCGAACAAAAACCGCGATTTCTCCAGGCGCCGCGCCGCCTTTGATTCGTTTTTTTATTTCTTCCGCGACAAATGCGATTTCACTGGCTTCATCAGCCGCCTCTAAAATTAAAACGCTGCGCGGCGTGAAATTAACGGCGGAACGAAGTGGAAATCGTTTTTCCTCGCCAACTGCCAGGTTCCGGCTGATAAGAGAATGAGCGGCGTCAAGAATCTTCTGATGAGAACGATAGCTTTCCTCAAGCGTTATCATCCGCGCCTTTGGATACAACCGCCTGAAGTACAAAAAGTTTTCAAGCGAAGCTCCTTGAAAACGGAATATCGCCTGCTTCTCGTCGCCAACAATAAAAATATTCGGATTCTCGTGGAAACCGGCCAAAAGCTCAAGCAGGCGGTTTTGGGCGTTGTTGGCATCCTGGTGCTCATCGGCAAGAATGTAGTGATACTCCTCTTGAAACCGGAGGAGCAAATCTTTGTCGCGCTCTAAAACCCTCACCGCTTCCATAAGCATGTCTTCAAAATCGTAGAGTCGTCGCTTGATGAGCGTTTTTTCGTATGCGATATAAACTTTGGCGAGTTCTTTGTTCTTTTGGACACTTCGCAATTCTCCGGCTGGTTTTGTTTTAATCAGAATGTTAAATTTTTGAGGAGAAATGTTTTCCCGTTTTAGTTCTTTGATTGCGGAAATAATAGGCTTGATGTAATAAGAAGGGTCGTTTTTTGGTCGCAGGATTTTCAGTAAAAGAGAGTCCAGTGTTTCTCTTATAATCCGGAACTGTTCTATTTCCTCCATATGCTCGGCGCCAATAATCCGCAAAAACCGGTCCGGATAGGTTTTAATAATGTCATTACAAAAACTGTGAAAAGTATGAATGGGTACCTGGTAAGCCGCTGGACCAATAAGCCGCGACAATTTCTCGCGCATGGCGTGAACGCCGGACTCAGTGAAGGTTAGAGCTAAAATCGCATCCGGCGGCGTGTCGGTTTTTCGGAGAATGTTCGCTATCCGCAAAGTTAAAACTGTCGTTTTCCCCGTCCCCGGTCCAGCGATGACCATCACTGGCCCGTCAATCGTCTCCACCGCCTCACGCTGTTTTTTATTTAGACACTTATATAAGGAATCAAAGTTTTTATTAGTCATTGCCACGAGTATAGCAGTTGTTTCAATAAGTTGACAAAAAAGATTTTATGATTAGATTAGATACTGGAAATTCAGTACGATGACACACTAAAACCAAAACCCCCGGAGAGTGTATGAAGACAAAAGAAATACCTAGCGAATGCGAACTAACCGCGCTTACCAATGAAGACGATGTTTCGCCGAGCAACTTGCCGGCCTTTCTCTTTATCCATGGCATGTGCGGGACAGCCGAACAGTTTGAAAATTTAGTGGGAGCAATGAAACATCGCGCCTACGCCTTAAATCTCCGCGGCCACGGAACTAGCGGCGGCGAGCTTCGGAAAGCATCATTTTTGGGTTTCTGCGATGATGTCCGAGACACAATACTCGCGCTCGGCCCGGTGTATTTAATCGCTCATTCCATGGGCGGTCTCATCGCCCAAGTTATCGCCCAAGAAACCGCAATGAGGCCTTTCGTGCGCAAAGTTGTGTTGCTTGCTTCCACTCCGCCAGCCGGCATAAAAATTCCCTTCCGGAGCGGTTTTTTAAAACCGCGATATCTTTGGGCGATGGTGTTTAGTAAGCCCTTTGAGCTTCATCCGAAGGAAAAAACATTGTTCCGCCACCCCAACGACTTCTACCCGCCGTTTGGGCGCGAATCCGGCAAGGCGGTTGGAGAAATTCTTTTGGGAAATCTCGTCGGCGCGTGGCGCGTGATAAGAACTAGCATGCCGACTCTAGTGGTGGCGGGAACGGAAGATGAGGTCTTCCCGCTTTCAAGCGGCACGCAGAAAGAAATAGCAAAATTCCACGGCGCTCTTTACAGGGAAGTTCCCACCGGCCACATGATTCATTGCGAGCCCAAGGGTGAAAAATTTTTTATTGAGGAGATTATCCCTTGGTGTCTGGGAAACCGTGAATGAAATGATTGAACGAGTTGGTGCCGGCGAACGCAAAGCGTTCGCCGGTTTTTTTATTCACAATCCTCTCGACAGGAATCCCCGCCCGAACCGCCGTTCAGGCGGGCGGGGAACCTGTATCTCCTCCATCTGTTCTCGGTGAGAATCGAACTCACATCTCAAGCTTCGGAGGCTTGTGTCCTATCCATTGGACTACGAGAACTTTAATTCGGTAATTTTTGCCATCACAATTTGGGCGGCATTTAGAAAATCGTCACGCGAGGCGTCCAAAATTACCGGCTTATTCATTGGGAAAAGTTCTTCTAGCGCAATCGGCTTGCCAAAAGTTATACTAACCTGCCGGCGTCGAGAAAACCACTCCTTAGTGTTTAATTTGAACACGCCTTTGATGTAAATTGGCACAATCGGCGCGCCGGTCTGGTGCGCCAGATATGTTACTCCGCCTTTGCCTTTTTTCAAACTGCCGTCCTTGGTCGTGCTACCCTCAGGAAAAATTAAAACAGTATTGCCGTGATTAATTATTTCCACATGCGTCTGAAGTGATAATTCATAATTCATCAAACCAATCTTAACTGGGTGAGCACCCCAAAGCTTGAAAAGTAAACCGCCGTAAAAAATCTGCCGCCAGCCGCAATTTTTGTAAAAACTCCGTTCGCGGGAAGTGTAAAACATCGGCATCAATCGCGACAAAAAAGGTAATGCCGCCGGCACTATAACCGCGTCTAATTCGCCGGAATGATTAACGGCAAAAATCACGCCTTTGTCATCGCGCTTTAGTTCTTTTAAATTTTCTAAACCGCAAACTTTCAAATGGCCAAAAAAAAGAAAAAACAACCGCGTCGGCACCCAAATGAGCGTTTGAAGCACCAGCGGCGACAAATAGTAAAGCCAGTTCATTTTTTAAATTCCCTTCTCTTTTAGTTTTTCAACCAGCTCAGCTGTGTCTTTGGATAAGTGAGCGGGCAATTCTATTTTAACTCGAATCATCAGGTCGCCGCGCTTACCGCCGCGACCGAGCGGCACGCCTTTGCCGCGCACCCGCAAGATTTCGCCGAAAGAAATACCGGCTGGCACTTTAACGACCAAATCGCCGTCTAAGGTTTTTAGATTATATTCGCCACCTAGCAAAGCTGTCGTTAGTTTAATTTTCAAATCGGTCACCAAATTACTGCCTTCTTTGTGGAACAATGAATGTTTTTTGACATAGATTTTAGCGTACAGGTCACCGGGCGAGCCGCCGGCAATGGCTTCGCCGGCACCAGCCAAACGAATCACTTCACCATCACTGATGCCGGACGGAATGTTGACAACAATTTCCGCCTCTTTTCTTAACACGCCCAAACCGCGACATTGTGGACATTTCTCTTCCGGCACTTTGCCCGCGCCGCGGCAAGTGCCGCAAGTTCGCACGCTGGTAAAACTGCCGAGAAAAGAACGCTTGGTCTCGTGGAGTTTGCCTTTGCCGTTACAAGCCGAACAAGTTTTTTCACCAACGCCCGGCTTAGCGCCACTGCCTCGACAAACATCGCAAATACCGGCTTTAGTGATAAAAATCTTGCGCTCAACGCCAAAAATAGACTCCTCAAAGAAAATTTCCAAATCAATGGAAATATCATGACCGCGCTGGCGATGCCGTTCGCCAGTTGAACGACCGAAAAAATCACTGAACATATCGCCAAGATTGATGTCGCCAAAGTCAAAATTGGCATTACCAAAACCTTCACCGGAAAAATTAGAAAAATCGAAGCCATCAAAACCGGCTTGTCCCGAACCAGTTGATGAGGCGCCGGAAAAAACTCGGCCGTAAGAATCATACTCGGCGCGCTTTCTGTCGTCCAAAAGAATCGAATAAGCTTCGTTGGCTTCCTTGAACTTTTTATCGTCGCCGCCTTTTTTGTCGGGATGAAATTTGTGCGCCAAATTCCGGAACGCTTTTTTAATGTCGTCCTTGCTGGCATTTTTCGGCACACCTAATGTTTCGTAATAATCTTTGGCCATGAGTTTGTAACTTATAATGTATAACTTGTAACCTTATTTCTTTTCTTTGACCATTTCCAGATATTTTTCCATTGAGACAATCAGTTGCTCATACATAAACTTGTAGTAATCGTTGGTGTCACCGACAGTTTGTCCTTTTTCCAATGAAATGATATAAGGGCGGCGGGATTCTTTGGGAACAACCAGTGGCGGGAAATTATTTTCTAACAAAACCAAATTCATCAGGAGCCGTGCGACGCGACCATTGCCGTCGGTAAAAGGGTGAATTGACACCAACCGATAATGCGCCTCAAGTGCTTTTGTCGCCGGGTGAGAATGATTTTCGGCGAGCCAAACGATTAGTCCTTCCGTAATATCGGCAACCTTAGCCGGATTCGGGAAAATAGCCACTGAACCGGCGACCCTAACCGACACTGTCCGCAATCTTCCGGCGTTGGTGTCGTCTATCTTTTGAAGAATCAATTTATGAATATCCAAAATCACCGGTAAAGTTGTAGTAGAACGAGCTTTATTTTTTCTGGCAAAATTAGTAATGAAATCCACCGCCTGTGAATGATTTTTTGCCTCCAATAATTCATTGAGTGTCTTGCCTTCCACCGAAATATCCTTTTCAATCACTTGCGCCGTTTCCTGCCGCGTCAAAGTGTTGCCTTCAATGGCGTTGGAGGTGTAAGTCAATTCCACTCTATACCAATCGTCCAGATTTTTAATGAGCGCCGGGTCAAGCGGCCCAAGTTTTTCAATTTCGGTCTTGAGTTCGTTTATTTTTTTTAGCTTTCCAGAAAAATCCATATAACAATGATAACAGAAATACTCATCAGCCACACTTGACATCTTATTATACTTCTGCTATTTTGCCTCCAGCAGTTCCAAGGTAGATTCGGCTACTTCAACAAAAACAAACTCGGTATTTCCGAACAAAATACCTAACGAAATTCTTACGAAATCTATGAAAGAGTGCCCTGCTTGCAAAGAGACCGTGGTTGACATGATAGATAAGACCAATTTTTGCCCTAGATGCGGGCATGTACTGGTCGAAAAAGGCTATCAACACTGTTGCTGTTGTGGCAGAATATTTTATGAGAGTCAGGATTTCTGTATTGAGTGTGGAGCAACTAGAGAAAAAGCTCTTCACGCTGCAGAACCCAAATAATCCAACGCCACTTGTGGCACATTGCGCCCCGCGATTCCGACCGCGGGGCGATTTTTTAATTCAAATCCACAAAGGCCTCGCCTTCGTTACAAAAGCGAGGCCTTCATTTTTCTACTTCTTTTCCTTATACTCCGCATCCTTCACATTCCCTTCCCCACCTTCTCCATTATTTTTCTTTTCTTCTGTTGCTTGCCCTGAGCTTGCTTGCGGTGAGCTTGTCGAATCCGTCGAAGGGTTAGCTTTGCTCATGTATTGTCCAATCTTTTGTATCTCCGCGCTCAATGCCTCCGAAGCTGTTTTAACCGCTTTAGCGTCAAGTGGTGTTGCGTCTTTGGCGCGCTTGAGATCAGAGATTTTATCTTCTATAGTTTTACGCAATTCCGCCGGCACTTTCTCGCCAGCATCCTTGAGAGCTTTCTCGGAGGTGTAGATTAGCTGCTCGGCGATATTCTTGGCTTCCACCCCTTCCCTTTTAATCTTATCGTCCGCTTCGTGCGCCGCCGCTTCTTTTTTTATTTTCTCTACTTCGTCTTTGGACAAGCCGGAACTAGCGGTAATTTTAATTGAGTTGGCTTTGCCGGTCGCTTTATCTTTGGCCGTAACATTTAGAATGCCGTTGGCGTCAACATCAAATGTTACCTCCACTTGCGGCATTCCACGGGGTGACGGCGGAATGCCATCCAAGATAAATCTGCCGAGCGACTTATTGTCCGCGGCCATTGCTCGTTCGCCTTGAGTTACATGAATTTCAACGCTTGTCTGATTGTCCGCGGCCGTGGAAAACACCTGCGTTCGCGCCGTCGGCACCGTCGTGTTTTTTTCAATGAGTTTTGTCGCGACACCACCGAGCGTTTCAATCCCAAGAGAGAGTGGAATCACATCAAGAAGAAGCACATCCCGAACATCGCCGCCCAAAATTCCGCCTTGAATCGCCGCGCCAACCGCCACCACCTCGTCCGGATTAACGCCCATGTGCAGTTCTTTGCCGAAAAACTTTTTCACCTCTTCTTGAATCGCTGGCATTCTCGTCTGTCCGCCAACCATCACCACTTCATTTATTTCGCCCACCTTAAACGGACTGGCCTCCATGGCCCGCCTGGTGATAGTCATGGCCCGAGCAATAAATTCGTGCGTTAATTCTTCAAGCCGGGCGCGAGTCATATTGACAAGAAGATGTTTCGGCCCATCGGCGCCGGAGGTGATGAAGGGAATGTTTATTTCGGTTTGCACCGCTGTTGAAAGTTCAATTTTGGCTTTCTCGGCTGCTTCATCAAGACGCTGAAGAGCCAGTGGGTCCTTCTTTAAATCAATACCGTTTTCCTTCTTGAAAGTCTCGGCAAGCCAATTGACGATTGTGTAGTCAATGTCGCGGCCGCCAAGGTGAGAATCACCATCGGTTGATTTAACTTCTATCACATCATCACCCACCTCCAAGATGGAAATGTCAAAAGTGCCGCCGCCGAAGTCAAAGACGGCGATTTTTTCGTCCTTCTTTTTGTTGAAGCCGTAGGCGAGTGCCGCCGCCGTTGGCTCATTTATGATTCGTTTTACATCAAGTCCGGCGATTTTTCCCGCGTCCTTGGTTGCCTGACGTTGAGAGTCGTTGAAGTATGCCGGCACGGTAATTACCGCTTCAGTGATTTTTTCACCAAGCCGCGCCTCGGCATCATTCTTTAGCTTGGTGAGTATCATGGCCGATACTTCCTCCGGCCGGAGCCATTTATCACCCATCCTTACCTCAACGCCGCCATTCGCTCCTTTGCGCGTCTCAAACGAAACATTCTTGGCATCTTTCTGAACACCTTCTTCGTCAAAAGTGTGGCCCATGAATCTTTTAATCTGAAAGACTGTGTTTTTCGGATTGGTTACCGCTTGCCGCTTGGCCAGAAGCCCAACAAGACGCTCGCCCGTTTTTGACTGCGCCACAATAGACGGCGTCGTCCGCTGACCTTCCGCGTTTTCTAATACTCTCGGCGTGCCGGCTTCCATCACCGCCACAGCCGAAAAAGTTGTACCTAAATCAATACCAATAATTTTACTCATATGAATTGTGAATTAGAAAATAATAGAATCAGTCAACAATTCATATACTGGGGGCGCGGGTCATTTGGCTAGTAACGAAAGAAAAATCTTTGAGGTTGAAAGGACTGACGATTGGCGACCAAGCGCACTCGGTGAAGGCTTTTTTTGATACACCAAAAGACGGCAGGCAAAGTTTAGTAGAATTCACAGGATTTACAGATGTCAGATGTCTGTAAATTTGCTGAGCGGAAACCAATTTACCTCTGATCTCCCCATCCACCAACGCTACCAAAAACAGACAATGAAACCGCCGGCCGTAGCGGTCGGTCAAAACTTTTTCTACAAATTGCGAATTTAAATATAGCGTCAGCATAACCTTATTTTTCAAGATTTTTATCTTTTGTGACAAACTTTTCAATAAGAATTTTAATGTATTCTTTGTATAATTCCGCGAATTTTTTCATTTCCTTAACAAGCATGCTTTTTTGAACTTCTTCATAATTATGAACTAGTTGATTTCTCGTCTTGGCGGACAAGGAAATCTTGTCGGCAAATTCCCGACTGATAATGTCCAAATCTACAATCTCGTAAAAAGTTGACTTGTTTGATTCTGGAATCTTATCGCCAAGTTGATAAGCCAAAGCACTATTTACATCAAAGGCCTCATCGGCCATCAGAATGAAGTATCTCTCCATCGTGGATAATTTTTCAAGATTACTTAGCAAGTCTTTATCGGGCAAAGTCGTATAAGGTAAAAGAGTATTTAGATACTCTCGTAACACATTGATTTTTCTTATTGTCTCTTTTTGAATCATAAAATTACACTGTTTTAGCCCACTCAATCATTTTTCGGTCGCGTAACCGCCTAAGCCAAGCCGTGTCCAACCAAACCCAAATAGCATATAATTTCCAGCTGAAAAAAGCATCCGGCGCATTTTCATATAATAATTTTCCATCTCGCACAACCACATACATCATAGTGGGTGAAGCTTCATTCATATTAACAATCTCAATATCATCTCTTTTGAATATGTCGCAAAAATCATCGTGAATCTTAAACTTATCAACATCTTTTGTTTTAAGAATGGCGATATCCACATCGCTTTTACCATGCGCCGCTCCAGTTGCCTGCGAGCCGAAAAGCAACACCAAAGATAGGCCGTATTTCTCAGCCAATTCTTTGATTTTCGGTTTTATGGTTTGGATGTCAATCATAATTAAATCATACCATACTCCCCGACTCTTACTTTCGGCGGGCGCATTGGCCGACCGTTCAATAAGTAACCCTTTTGGCTCACTGCCAAAATCTTGTGTTCATCACTTTCTGATTCAACTGGTTCGTAAGAAGCGACTTCGTCGCGATTTGGGTCAAATTTTTCGCCTAGCGGGTTGATTTCTGCCAAACCGACATCCGTCAGCGCTTTTTTAAGTTGATTATAAATAAATTCCACGCCAGCCCGCCAATTTTTATCAGCTTTTTTATCAGCTTTTTCCCAACTATCTTTATTATTGAACGCCAATTCAAAACTGTCTAAAACCGGAATCAAGCCGTCAATCAGCCGCTCATTGGCAAACTTAACAAATTCTTTTTTATCAGCTTCATCGCGCTGGCGCGCGTTAATCAAATCGGCTTTGGCCCTTTGCCAGCCGGTGAGATATTCGTCGCGTTCTTTCTGCGTTGCTTTCAATTTCTCGCGCAACTTTTTTATGGTTTCCGCCGCCGCTTCTTCAGCAACAACGGAATCATCCAAATTTTCATCCTTTTCAATTTCTTCATCCATGACAAAACATCATACCAGAAAATTTTTAGGATTTCAAACTTTAAAATTAACCTAAATTTGCGATAGCAAATTTAGGTGCAAAAGATGAAAAACAAAAAACTTGACACTATCACTAGCTTCTGCTATTCTTTTGGACAGAAACCTAAACCCGCTCTTTTTACCTTTGCCTTGTGGCATTGGGAGGTTGGAGCAAAGTCGTGATTGAAAAATGAACACTATACGCGAGATTCTAGAGATTCGTAAGAAAGCGGGACATCCCATACGTATTCGGACAATGGGCGGATCTGATGAAGTGGGCCATGTAGGGCATATCGGCGACGAAGTTGTCGAGGTATTTGACACAGACCTTACTGCACACGCAAGATATGTCTCTTTATCTTCAATCGTTTCGTGTTAGGGAAAGGAAGCGAACCATCGCCCCGCGGTCAGAACCGCGGGGCGATTTTTTTATTTTTTAAGAGTTTTACCAGGTCAAACCTGGAAACACCACCCCCTTTAAATTCCCCCTCCTTATTTAAGGAGGGGGCTAGAGGGTGGTTCTACCTCTTACTCCACTGCGGAGCCTTCCTTGCTTTCTTCAAACCGAATTTGCGGCGTTCTTTGGCCCGCGGGTCGCGTTTCAGAAAGCCAGCCGGTTTCAAAATTTTGCGTGAATCAACATCATAAGCCACCAGCGTCCGCGCCAAACCGTGACGAATCGCTTCCGCTTGCGAATGCGAACCGCCGCCTTTAACTTTCACCGAAATTCCAAAATGGTCAGAGAGTTTTAATTCTTTGAGCGGTTCTACGACAATATCTTGCAATTCTTTAGTCGGAAAATATTTCGCTAACGGTTTTTCATTAATGCTCACTGTTGTCGTCTTGCCGGCAAACAAGCGCAACCGAGCAATGGAGGTCTTGCGCCGGCCAACCGCTTCCAAATATCTGCCGCCGGCCAAAATCTTATTTTTTGTTTCTTTTTTTTCTTCCATTTTATTCAGAAATTTTAAGCCGCTTCATTCTCAATGGCCGCAGTTTATTAGTTGGCAACATCCCGTAAACCGCCAACCGCAAAGCTTCGCTAAAACCTTTTCGCGCCACCACTTCTTTAAGCGACAAAAATTTCAAACCGCCCGGGTAACCGGAATACCGTTCATACATTTTTTGCGAAAGTTTTTTCTCCGTCACTTTTATTTTACCGGCGTTGTTGATAGTGACAATCGTTTTACCGGCGACATTCGGCTGGTAATCCGGCTCATTTTTGCCCATCAAAATATAGGCGGCTTCACTAGCCACTCGGCCCAAAACTCTATCGGTGGCGTCAATCGTCTGATTTTTCATAGAATTAGGCATATTAGCTCAAAGTTTCAACAAATTCAATAATCGCCATCGGACTGGCATCGCCGAGCCGCCGCGGTAATTTAATAACTCGGGTGTAACCGCCCGACCGATTTTTAAATTTCGGCGCGATTTTTTCCGCTAAAATTTTCGCCGTTTCCGCGCTGCGCAATCGCGCCGCCACCAAACGGAAAGAGGCAAGAGTGCCGAGCCGCGCTTTGGACAGCAATTTTTCCACGAAGGGCCTGACTTCTTTGGCTTTGGCTTCAGTGGTCCGAATTTTGCCGCGTTGAATTAAATTGCTCGCTAAAGAAATCAGTAAAGCGTTTCTTTGGTTTTTCTCGCGGCCAAATTTTCTGTTAGCTCGATGGTGTCTCATAATTTACTTTAAAAGAATGCCGTAACTGGACAATAATTTGCGAATTTCCTGCACGCCCTTATTTCCTAAACCATCAATGTCCAAAAGGTCTTCCTCCTTCTTGCGCGCCAAACCGCCCAAAGTGCGAATGTTGCCGTTGGTCAAGGCGTTAATGGTTCGCTGGGACATTGAAAGCGATTCAATTCTTGTTTTCAACAATTCCGGATCCAAAATTATTTTACTTTTCTTTTCTTCCGTTGGCTTATCCTCCGCCGTTTTACTTTTTTCCAATACTATCAGTTCTTCTTCCTTGAAACCGACCACGGCCTTAAGTTGGTTAATCATTATTCCAATTGAACGCGACAGGGCTTCAGCTGGTTTTAACGAACCGTCGGTCTCAATAGTAACGCGCAAACGATTAAAATCAGTTCTATTGCCAACTCGCATATTTTCCACTTCGTAATTGACCCGCCGAATCGGGGTAAAAGCAGCATCAACGGCAATCGCGCCAATTTCTACCCGTTCCTTTTGGAGCGCCTCTTTTGGCACATAACCAAGACCTTGTTCAACGGTAATTTCTAATTGGACTTCAGTTTTGCCGGTAATGGACATTAAATGCTGTTCGGGATTCAAAATTTCCACCTGACCGGGCGCTTTGATATCGGCCGCCGACACTTCTTTGGGACCTTTGATTTTGAGCTCTAGAGATTGCGCGCCTTCGCCGTTAATTTTCATACGAACTTTCTTGAGCAAAAGAATAATCGTTACCACGTCTTCTTTGATTCCATCTAAGGTGGAAAATTCATGGGACACGCCTTCAATTTTAACCGAAGTAATCGCCGCTCCGGGCAAAGAAGAAAGAATTATCCGCCGCAAAGAATTGCCGAGCGTATGACCATAACCCGGGTATAGGCCGTCTATTTCATAGACACCAAGATTATCCTTTTCACGAACTATTCTCGGTTTGGAAGGCAAAACTATGCTCTGGTCCATAATAATAAAATTAGCTGATAAATTTTTAATAAATTAGCGCTTGTAAAAATCCAAAATGCCACTCCAATTGAGAAGCGGCGCTCCTTGGTCCAATCGAGGCAAACCGATGGCTTTGGCTTCCTTTTTATTCACATCAAGTTTCAGCCAACTCGGCGCTTGAACTTCCTTTAATTTATTTTCCAGTTCGGCAAAAATCTTCCTATTTAAACTGCTGGCGCGAATACCAATCATATCGCCTTCTTCAATTTCTTGAGAAGGAATCGTTACTCTGACGCCATTCACCAAAATATGACCGTGGGAAACCATTTGGCGAGAGGCGGCGCGTGTTGGCGCCAAACCGAGCCGAAACACAGTATTGTCAATCCGAGCTTCCAACTTTTTATAGAGCATTTCGCCCTGATTGGCGCCGCCCTCTCTGATAATCTCTCGCACATAACGCTTGAACTGTCGTTCGGACACGCCATACATTAGTCGCGCCCGTTGTTTTTCCAAAAGGACAACCCCGAATTCACTTTTGCCGCGCGGCCGTTTATCTTTGACGCCGCCTCGTTCTTTAGCCAAAGCAAATTTAGGCGTCTGACATTTTTCGTAGACGACTGAACCTAATCTCCGACCAATTTTGTATCTAGGATGGCGAATCATTATTTTAAACCCTTCGGGGTTTCGGTGGTCTTGGACCATTGTGTGGCACTGGCGTAATATCTTTTATTTTAAGCAAGCCAATACCTTTGGAAATAAAACCGCGAATGGCTGATTCCCGACCAGCGCCGACACCTTTGACAATCACTGTAACTTCTTTAACGCCAGCGGTTTTGGCTTTTTCACCAATCACCTCGCCGACTTTAGCGGCGGCAAACGGCGTGCCTTTTTTAGCGCCTTTAAAACCGAGCGCGCCGCTGGAAGAAGAGAATACCGTGTTGCCAGCTTCGTCGGTTAAAATAAGCATCGTATTGTTGTAAGTTGATTGAATATGCAAAACACCGCGCTCGATTTTTTTCTTAGCGGCTGATGCTTTTACCACCCCGACGGATGTCGGGGTAGATTTTTCTTCAGTTTTTACAATTCGTTTTTTACCCATGTGATTATGTTTTTTCCACTTTCTTTCTCCCCGTACCCATTGTCTTGCGAACATTACCGCGACGAGTACGAGAATTTGTTTTAGTGCGTTGACCGCGAACTGGCAAACCTCTCAAGTGACGCGAGCCTCGGTAACATTTTATATCTTTCAAACGTTTGATATTGCTGGCCGTGGCTCTTTTTAAATCGCCTTCAATCTGGAGCTTTTCCACAATTTTTCTGATGGCATTTTCTTCTGTCTCGGTAATTGCCGAAGCTTTTTTGCCAAAATCAACGCCGGCGCTTTTCAAAATATGTCGCGCTCGCGACCGACCAACGCCATAAAGCGCCGTTAAGGCAATTTCCATTCGCTTATTTTCCGGCAATGTTATACCCAAAATGCGCATGTTAATTTTTAACCTTGCCGTTGCTTATGACGAGGATTGGCCGAGCAAATAACATAAAGGTGACCTTGGCGCCTTACCACTTTGCACTTCGGACATATTTTTTTAACTGAAGCCTTAACCCGCATACAAAAAGCGTATAATTAAAAACTAAAAAACGCTAGAGGCTAGAGCCGTTGGACAATTCGTCCTTTTTCGCCGTAATTATCAACGACGACTTTGACTTTATCGCCAACTAAGACCCTGATGCGATGTAGTCGCATCTTGCCGGCCAAATAAGCGATAATCATCTTGCTGTTTGGTTCTAATTCAACCCTAAATAGCGTGTTGGGCAACGCCTCGGTGACTATCCCGAATGCGTATACCTCTTTATCCTTTGATTTTTCCATTAAAACTTGAGAACAAAAGCATTGTAGCAAATGGCTAATTTGAAGTCAATACAATGTTAATCTTGATTTTTGACGGATTATTTGGGAATTGGCTTTCCCAGAAAGGCCGGATGACGACGCTGGTCCGAATGATGCCGCGATAAGCGGCGATAATTGATGAAATTTCTTTTTTACTTTTGCCCGCTAGGTCGCTTTTGAGTTTAGCAGCATCAAATTGCCAAATTAATTTCGCTTGGCCTTTCAAGGAAAACGGCAAAGAATCGCCGGCACCAGCTTTAGCGTCAAACCTCGGTGTGAAAATCAAATCGCTAAGTTCGTCCGCCAGCACTGGTTCTTTATCATAATCCGTTGTTGAATGCGCGGCGATATAACGGCTAAGAATTGATTTGGAAAACACTACGGCGGTAGAGGTGGCATTGACGGTAAGAGCAATCATTGAACCAGTGCCGGCAGTGGGCAGTTGTCTCACCGATTCAAATAATAGCGCCGACGAATACCAGACAAAAGTGTCGGGCTTTTGGCTGCTGATTTTTTGCGCTGATTCCTGCTTCAATTCCCTTTCAGCGCTGGCATAAGCTTCGTTCATTTTATCTTCCGATGCCGTCGGCACCTTGCCGATAAAACCGCCTAGCATGGCCGTTTTAGAACGAGCGTAAAAACCTTCATAACGCGGCGTGCCCTTGAAACCCGGCACGGTAAAATCGGTCAGTCCAATATTGTAATTGGGTCCGGGTAAATCAGCGAAAATTGTCGTTTCAAGACTACCAGGAATTGTTTTGCCATTTTCCAGCCGCGTACCGGGCACTACAATTGATTTTTCAATCCGATAAATCAAACCGGTCGGCGTTTCAAATCGAGTATTTTTTATCAATCGTTGAGGCGAACTGCTGTAATTGTTGTAAATAACGATTGCGCCTGAGGCCTTTTTTTCTACTTTTGATTCACCTGTGGCTTGGAGATAAACGGTCTTGGTGCCACCGATAGCGATTGTTTCATAAGTTAGTTCACTAGGATTTTTAGCCACCGCTTCAATATCTACATTAACAATTTTTTGGCGCGGTTCAATGGTTACCGTCGCGCCGGTAAAAACAAAAGCCGCGGCCACCAACAAAACCAAAACCGCGCCGACAGCCACCAGCCAGATGCCGAGTTTCAAACCGCGCTTTTTACCTCGCTTTTTGAAAATTTGTTCGGTGTCAATTTCTTTTTCGGTGCTCTTGCGACTAAACGACAAAGGAATCCGGCGAATTGAACGGCGGCCGGGCGGCATCACATCTTGAGGCATTTGTTTCGGCATAAGTTTATTTTACCACTCCTCCCCCAATGCGCAATTGTTGATAACTTCACACAAAATTAAAGCTGGGAATTTTTGGCAATGCGGCGCAAGAATAATGTTTCAATTAAAATAAAGGGGTCTATTTCCGCTAAACCGCCGGTCCGGTAATAATTTTTCAAAACATTTTCGTCCAGAGAAACAGCCGATAATTTATCACCTTCCAAACTGAATTGGCTGATGACTTGCCGACCGATTAATTCTTCAAAATATTTCCTGACATCTGGGTCGGCGGTCAAAAAAACTTTTACCGGCACAAAATCGTCTTTGGCAAATTCAGCGATTGCCGCGTCCAAAAATTTCAGCCATTCATCACCGGCCATCTTAAGCGCTTCTTCGGTTTTGCCATTCAAGCGAAGCGCCAACGATGATTCCGCCAAAGCTGGCTCGGTTTTTAAAATTTGCGCCAAACGCCGAATTAAAGTGTTGCCGC
>CAZVQR010000009.1:0-17637 GCA_964629505.1 uncultured Candidatus Saccharibacteria bacterium | reverse complement strand
CTTTATCACTTTCAATCGGTGGTGTGTTGATGCCGATTCGTTCACTGTCCCACATAAATTTGCGCGGCGAAACAATCGGGGTGATGGTTTTAATACACTCTGATGTGAAATCAAGAGAGGGTATCGGGTCAACACAAATATCCAAACCGACGCGATGGAACACTAAATAATTTTTACCGACTTTTTTCGGAAACAGGAAAGCGTCTTTGTCATCAACGCCGAACGGACTGATTATTACCGGTTTTTTCCAACGCCAGTTTTTCGCCAAAAAATTTTTAACCGAAATGGAGGTGGTAGCAACGCGTGGCAAATTCACGCCGTCAAAAGCGGTATAGAACATATAAATCATGTCATTAATCAAAGTCAGGCGCGGGTCTTCGCAACCGGAATTACCCGGTTGTTTTTTAATTTCAAACGGTTCGCGCGGAACATAAATCGGTTCGGTGGAGCGCTCGTCTAATTTAATACCGTCTTGGCTTGTCGCGTAGCCGAAAACGGAAGTGTTGTCATTTGATTGGGCGCGGTAGAGCAGATGGATTTTGCCGTTTAGCTCAATCGCTCCCGGATTGAAAACCGCTTTGGCTTCCCAAGGAAAATTTTTTCGCGGTTCCAGAATTGGCTTATCACCGACTCGACTGACGATGTTATTGTCCGGTTTCAAGACCGATAATAAATTTTCCAGTTTGACTTCGGCTATGGCCGAGACTGTGTCGGCGGCGCCGTAAAAAATTTTGAGCGTTTCGCCATCCAGAATCGCGCCGGACGGGAAAACGATATTTTTAACATAGCCGTCGGTTTCATATTTTTCCTGCGGCACTAAAAATGGGCCTTTGGTCCGGCCAATAATCCGGCGGGGATTTTCCAAGTCCAAAAGCAAGGCCTCAATACCGAATAACGCTTCACCGCCGAAATAATTTTGAATGTGAGCGTAGAGCAATAACCAGCCGTCCTTAGTTTTGATTGGCGGTGCGCCGACTTCCACATGGTCGGCTGGCGAGCGACGCGGGTCAATGGCGTGATGGTCTAAATTTTTAAGCCAATCGTTCCAAAATTCCGCCGACCAAATATCAGTTTCTTTGTCAAAAAAGGCGAAAGCGATTTTGGCCGGCGGTCGGTCGGTATTGACGGAAAAAACCACGGCAAATTTGCCGTTGATTTTTTCCGGAAACAACGCCATACCTTTGGCGTTGAAGGGGGTGACCAGATGGCGCTCTAATGTCTTGAAATCCTTGGTTTTTACCAAAGCGGCTTTAATACCTTCCAAACGGAAAGGGAACTCCGATAGGGCGGTATAAAAAATGTAGTAAGTATCGCCGAGTTTGGTAATTCTCGGGTCTTCGCAACCGAATCGTTCCCACGGCGCTTCGGGTGTGATTAACAGCCGACGGTTTTCAAAATGAAAACCGTCGTCGCTTTCGGTGAAGCCAATGACCGAAAGTTTTTCGGGAAAGTTTGGAATCTGGTGGTTAGCGGAAAGAGCGCGGTAAACCGCTAAAGTTTTTTTGCCAGCTTTAACCGCCGAACAATTGAAAGTGCCCGACGCTTCCCAAGGATGAGCGCTGTCGGGTGCGATGAGCGGGTTGTGTTTGGAACGGCGAACGGTGAACATTTTTTTAATTTAAATTCGGACCGCGCGCATTACCATTTTAATTTCAACATCTTTTTTCAAATCGTTCAAGAATTTGTCTAATGGCACCGAGGCGACGCAGGACACTTTATCGGCGGCGCCGTAATAAATGAATAATTCATTATCTTTTACGGCGGCGCCGCAGGAATAGACCACACCGGTTTTGAAACCTTCATTCTCGTAGGGCATATCCGGTTCCAAAATCGGCCGACGGGAGCGGTAGAGAACTTTTGTCGGGTTTTTTTCATCCAAAATCATCGCCCCGATTTTGTAGCGATTTGGGTCGCGTCGGTCCATAGCGTGATAAAGCAAAAGCCAGCCGTAGGGTGTTTTAATCGGCGGCGGTCCGGCGCCGCGTATTAAATTGTCCCAAGCGTGCGCCCTGCCAGCCATGCCGCCGAAGCGGCTATTCACAAATTCTCCATCTTTGAAATTCAAATTATCAAAATAACTGATAGTAATCTCGGGCGAGACGCTGTTGAGCAAAGCAAATTTGCCGTTAATTTTCTCTGGAAACAACACCCAGTTTTTGTGAATTTGTCCGGGTGGCGAAATCAAAATCGGTTTTTTCCAATACCAGCGTTGATTTTTGAAATCCGCCAATTTAATTGAAGACAAAGCCAATCGCACTGAACCCCAACCGTCAAAAGCGGTATAAATCATATAAATCGTGTTACCGATTAAAGTTAGGCGCGGGTCCTCGCAACCGCCGTTACCGCCACCACCCGACGCGTAAGCCAGGAACGGTCGATTGATGATAAGCTGGCTAATCACATGAACGCCTTCAAATTTTTCTCTTGGCCAATAAGCCGGTTCTGGTCCGCGCTCCAAGAAATTTACGCCATCGCTGGAAGCGGTATAGCCAATAGAAGAAACACTGTCGCGGCCGACCGCGCGGTAGAGCAGATGAACTTTGCCGTTTTCGTAAAGCACCGCCGGATTGAAAGTTGCTTCGCTTTCCCAGTGATTTTTACCATTCGGAGTGATAATTGGGTTTTCCTTTTTTCTGGCTAAGCCGCCTTTGGTGCCGGTGGTTTTTCCGAAAATAGAAAAGCGGGGTAAAGCAACGGTTATTAAACCCTTGTCACCGAACCACCAATAGAGAGCGATTTGATTTTTAAGAAAAACACCACCCAGCGCCGTTGGTTTTTTATTGGCGCCGTCGGCGAAATTTTGTTCAAAGAGCGGCCACTCGCTGCGCCAAATCACTTGCTCTGGGTCATCCAAAGAAAAAACCGCGGCGCCGATTTGAAGCTGATAGCCTTCGCCTTTAATGGAGGAGGTATCGTAGATAACATAAATGCCATCGGTTTCTTTTTCCACTGCTAAAACAGAAAGCGAATTATTGTCAAAGAAACCGCTCCGTGGCGGTAAAGCGACTGCTTTACTAGTTTCCCAAATTTTTAAATCCTTGGAATAAGCGACCCCAATACCTTGTTGTTTGCCGTAATATAAAACATTTTTGTTTTGCCACTTATAATTTGGCACCAAATAGCCGGGTGCCGGAATTTGGTTGTCGGTTTCAATTTCTTTCCACTTTTTCAAATCGGTTGATTCGGCGGCGTGGCTGACGAAACTTTTACTGGTTTTTTCGACATAAGTTAAGAACCAGCCGCCGCGCTTTTTGGAAATTTTGAAATCGCGACAATTTTTCGTTTCCGGTGGCGATTTTTTGAAATTTGTAAAAACCACTTTCTCACAGACATTGCCAAAATCAGTGCCGTCGTGGCTGCCCGCAAAACAAAGCCGAGATTCTTTTTCGTCAAGCAGTTGGTAAAAAATGAATGGCCGGCCGTCGCCAACCGTGACCGCCAACGGCCATTTTTTCAAAGAGGTTTTTTTGGGAGAAATATCCCGCGCCATAGTGATATTATACCTTATATTATATCTCATATTGACTATTATTTTATCCACAAGCATTTTGTTTGATAAAACGTTAAAATTCAGCGATGGCAACGGAAAATCTCGGCGTGCCGAAGTACTGAATTGAGGCTCAACAGAGCCACTTTTTCGCCTATTGACAAAATCAGATGTTCCATGCTAACCTATTCGCAGTTTTGAACCTTGAAATTGTGATTTTAGTTGCGGAATATGGACTGTTTCTTAATGAAATGATTCATATTCCGCAACTAACGATCAGCCGATAAGCCCTCGCTATGAGGTGACACGGTCCGCCGTTATTGCGGTTTCAACAAATGAACATAATCACAATCGGTCAGCAGTTTGAGATGGGGAAACTTGTCGCCGAAAAACTTGGTGCGATGAGAGCAGATGGAGAAGTAGTTCAAGCGGTCATCAAATCGCCGGATCATCCATTTTGGGTTGAATTGAACAAGCACTTCGACCAGAAGATCAAGAAGCTTTTCTCTTTCCTCAAGACTGTCACGGTTGGTAAGGTGAAAGCCAAAAAGACCACCGACTGCTTCACGGACAAGAAGCGGTATTACTACCGCGACGGTGACCTGGACAAGTTTCTGCCCAAGGTCCAACGAGAACAACCGGACAGCCAGTTCACGGTCTGCGAACTGGCCGAGGTTGCGACTTTCAAGCAAATGGCGGAGAGCTTTCTTGGGGTAACGGGAGACATCAAAACTCTTGCCAGGTTGCTCAAGGGACGCGGCTACACCACCACTCTCCCCGCGATTGAAGCGCTCGTAGGGTGTCAAGAGAACGGTGAAGATGTCGGTTTACGCACTGACGGCTGGGGCAATAAATTCTTCGTGGACAACGAAGACGAAGAATGTGTCTCGGTCGTCAGCATGAGTCGGTTCGGCGGGCAGTGGGATGTCTCCCGGTTCTCGCTTGGCCACCACTACGAGTGGTTTGCCGATAACCGGTTTTTCCTCCGCAACTTCTCTGGAAACTAGGACACTGGGTCCTTTGGACCCTTTATATTTTTTCCTCACTACCCCGACACTCGCGTGTCGGGGTATAATTTTACCCGAACACGCTGGCACTCGCGGTAAATTGCTTCGGGTGGCGAGGTTTCGGGGACTCACCCCGTAAAAAAAGAAAAAAGTTGGTGCACCATACTATCGAGTTTTGACTCGGAATGCGATACAACCCGGAGAGTATTCTAAAGGTGGTGATATGGGCGGTGTGTTGCACGAAGCGTCTCGGTCGTCAACATGAATCGGAACGACAGGCAGTGGAATGTCAACCAGAACTCGCTTGGCAACGACAACAAGTGGAATGCCGATAACCGGTTTTTCCTCCGCTATTCTTTTCTTTCTTCCGCCTTAGTTGGCGGAAGTTTTCTTTTCCAAGTATCCTTTCCAACCCACCAACATCTTGCTTGCCTCAACCAGTTTTTCCGAGAGCCGAATATATTTTTTCTCATCAATGATTTTATTTTCCCAACCAACGAGCAGGAAAAATTTTGCAGAGTCAATTTTTATGATAGCATTCGTGATAAGATCAAGGCGTTTTGATGTCGGCGCATAACTGGCTAGAAAAGTTGATTCAAGTCCACCAAGAAGCAGTTTGTCGATTTTTGCTCCTATTGTTTGTCTTTGGCTTTTAGAAATGTGCGGCAGGATTTCCTGCCAAATTTTGTAGGCATCTTTCAATTTTTCCACCACTGGCAAAAAGCGTTGGGGGGGGGGTAATCTTTAAAGAATGGGCGGGATTCAATTCAATCATAGTTACGAGGATATCATTTCTTTGGAAAATCTGCTTGCTTCTTGGCGGGAATTCGTGAAAGGAAAAAGGAAAAGGTCGGATGTGCAGGAATTTAGTTTACATTTGATGGACAATATCATTTCGCTTCACGAGGATTTACGAATGAAAACCTACCAACACGGCAGTTATCAAGCTTTCAGGATTTCTGACCCAAAATCGAGAAATATTCACAAGGCGACAGTTCGAGACAGATTACTTCATCACGCCATATATCGGAAACTTTATCCGTTTTTTGACCGAACATTCATCGTTGATTCTTTTTCTTGCCGAAATGAAAAAGGAACGCACAAAGCCATCAATCGTTTTCGGCGATTTGTTTGGAAAGTCGGCAAAAACAACACCAAAACCTGCTGGATTTTGAAGTGCGATATCAAAAAGTTTTTTGCCAACATTAAGCACGAAATACTATTGCGGATTTTGTGCGAAAGAATTACTGATGAAAATTCTCTTAAACTTCTTACCGAGAGTATCGGCAGTTTTCACACTGAAGGTTTTTACGGAAAAGGTTTGCCACTTGGCAATTTAACTTCGCAACTTTTCGCTAACATTTATTTAAACGAGTTTGACCAATTTATGAAGCATAAACTAAAAGTCAAACATTACATCCGTTATGCTGATGATTTTGTTATTCTCTCTGAAAGCAAAACTTGGCTTGAGGAAATCTTGCCACTGATAAAAGATTTTCTGCGAGATAAATTGAAATTGGAAATTCATCCGGACAAAATTTTCATGAAGACCATCGCTTCGGGTGTGGATTTTTTGGGCTGGGTTCATTTTCCAAACCATCGCGTTTTACGAACCACAACGAAACGGCGGATGTTTAGGAATTTGCGGGAGAATTTTAGTAAGGAAACAGCGGCTTCGTATTTGGGAATGTTGAAGTGGGGGAACACGCTGGATTTACAAAAATTATTTCTCCGTTTATACTTCCGATTATGAAAAAAAACAAATTAAAGCGGCCGTCTTGGGATGAATATTTTTTAGGGATTATGCGCTCGGTTGGCGCTCGGGCGACTTGCGACCGAGGCCGGGCCGGTTGCATTATCGTTAAAGACAAAAGAATTATTTCAACCGGTTACGTGGGCGCGCCGGTCGGGTGCAAACATTGCGATGAGGTCGGACACGAAATGCACACCGTTGTTAATGAAGATGGAACCCAATCTCGCCATTGTATTCGCACTACTCACGCTGAACAAAACGCCATTGTCCAAGCAGCCCGAGCCGGCGTCAGCACCGCCGGAGCGATTTTGTATTGTCAGATGTGCCCTTGTTATACTTGTGCCAAAATGATTATCAATGCTGGGATAAAAAAAGTGGTGGCGGAAAATGGTTATCACACCGCCAAGAGAAGCAAAGAGATTTTCAAGGAAGCCGGTGTCAAATTTGAACAGCTTAGCAAAAAAACACAAACCTATTCGGATATGTAAAATGGCAAAAATAATTTTAGGATTAGTCGGACCAATTGCCAGCGGCAAAGACGCGAGCAAAAAATATCTGGAGAAAAAATACGGCGCAAGCGGCTGCCGATTTTCTTCCATTTTGCGTGATATTTTGGAACGAATTGATTTACCGAATAGCCGCGAGAATATGCAAGGTCTTTCCACAATTTTGCGGCAAAAATTTGGCGAAGATATTTTAGCAAAAGCCATTGCTGCTGATGCGGTTAAATTTAAAAGTAATATTGTGGTGGTAGACGGCGTTCGTCGTTCGGCCGACATAAAATTTCTGAATAAGATACAGGGTTTCGCGCTGGTGGCGATTGATGCTATTCCAAAAATTCGTTACGAGCGTTTGGTGAAGCGCGCTGAAAATGCGGGTGACGCTAAAAAAACCTATAAGCAATTTCTCAAAGACCACCAATACGAAACCGAATTGGCTGTTCCGACGCTGATGAAAAAAGCCAAATTTAAATTAGACAATAATGGCTCGTTTGCCGATTTATACAAACAGATTGATAAATTGATTAAAAATCTTTAATACACTAACTCATTGCTATCGCCTAAAGTTAGTGTATAGATGTTTATTTAAGTTGGCGGTAGATTTTGAAATTGTAATCGTAGTCGTTTTTGTTGTCTTTCGTATGAGGCTCTGCTTTTTCCAAAAGCCATTGGTTTTGGTCAATAGTCGGGAAAAAGGCATCACCGGCCCCATCGTAGTTAACTTCGGTAATGTATAGTTTTTCTGCCAGCGGCAACATTTGCCGATAGACACTGGCGCCACCGATGACGAAAATTTCTTCATCACCGGTTATTTTCATCGCTGCTTCTAGACTGTTCACTGTCTCGACGTCGGGAAATTTTTTGTTTTTATCAGTCAAAACGATATTCCGTCGACCGGACAAAGGTTTGCCAATTTTTTCCAAAATGGAGATAAAGGTGTTTTCACCCATCAAAACCGTTTTGCCTTTGGTGGTTTGGGCGAAATATTTCAAATCCGCCGGCAAATTCCAGGGCAGGGCATTTTTTAGGCCGATGACATTATTTTTGCCGACAGCAGCGATGATGTTGATTGTTGGTTTATTCATTAAAATAAAAGCTTGGCGGATTGCCCGTCCAAGCTTTGTGTTTACACAATCATTCTCGCCTTGATGGGCGGATGATGTTTGTAATTTTCTAGCCGAATATCCTCTATCGTGAACTCGTCCAGTTCTTTAATTTTTGGATTAAGCCAGAGTTTGGGTAAGCGCAATGGTTTGCGTTCAAGCTGTTCCTTCACCACCTTGAAGTGAGCGTGATAAATGTGAGCGTCGTTCAGTGTCAGCACACATTCGTGCGGTTTCATACCGACCACTAGCGCTGCCATTGAAAGCAAGAGAGCGTAAGAAGCGATGTTAAACGGCACGCCGAGAAACATATCGCAACTGCGTTGAGTCATATGAAGCGACAATTTGCCTTTGGCGGCGAAGAACTGAAAAATCATATGACAAGGCGGCAAGGCCATTTCCTCCAGTTCGCCCGGATTCCAAGCGGTTACCACCAATCGGCGGTCATTGGGATTGGTGCGAAGTTTCTTGATAACTTCGGCGATTTGGTCAATTGTCTTGCCACTCGGTGTTTTCCAACTGCGCCATTGAACGCCATAGATGCGGCCCAAGTCGCCGGGAAATTTCGCTTTCTTTTTCCAATCAGGCGCTTCGGCATTGTCGGTCCAAATGGTCCTTTCCTTGCCGGCGATTTCTTTTAAGCGATTATTGTCGCTACTGCCTTCCAAAAACCAAAGCAATTCGCTTCTTACTAAACCGAAAGCTAGTTGCTTGGTGGTGACGGCTGGGAAACCCTTTTCCAAATTGAAACGCATTTGAATAGCAAACAAACCTCGTGTCCAGCCATTGCGACCTTTGCGGTCTACCCCTGTCGCCATTATTTTTTTGAGAACATTGTTGTAAGTTTTCATAACTAAAGAAATCATACACTATCAATCAAAACGCGCAATCTTGCGAACACTCATATTTCCCGATGTTTTTTGTTGTGTCTAAGTGTACTCGTAATCTAAGTAATACACTAACTCATTCAAAACGCGCAATCTTGCGAACACTCATATTTCCCGATGTTTTTTGTTGTGTCTAAGTGTACTCGTAATCTAAGTAATACACTAACTCATTGCTATCGCACAAAGTTAGTGTATGACGCTTATTGATGTAATCCGAATGAGCCGAGCAATTTTTTATCGTTTTCAATTTCGTCCACAACGAGATATAAAAGATCTTTTCCGACTTTGAAATCAACTTTGAGCAGAGCGATTAAATCTTCGCAATCGTAAGGATAAACCCAGACGCTCTTTTGAAGCTGACTGAAACCGATGGCTCGCAGGGTATTGCGAATTTTCTCTCGCAGGACTTTTCTTTTTTCCGGTATGTCAAAGATAAGGACGCGCCACTTTTTGTCCCAGCGCTTGGGATGAGGAAGTTTATATTCGCGCCGTTCCAATTCACGAAGTTTTACCTCCCCTTTGGTGGTCAATTTCAGAAAACCTTTTCCATCACGCATGAGTAAGCCGTGCTCAATGAGTCGGTCGCGGGAACGAGCTATGACTTCGCGGTAACGTTTGTGTGGTTTCCAACCAAAAAGCTTTAGTACTTGTAAGGCATTAGGCGCGAGCAGAGCAACACCAAGCAAACCGGCTGCCGCAACTGTTCCGAGAACAATTTTTTCCAAGTTTTTGATGCGTGTCTTTCTTTTTATTTTTTCTTCCAAAACTCCCATACACTAAGTATATGCTATCGCCTAAAGTTAGTGTATATTGACAAGATATGGGGTGTTGTGATAAAGTTGCGGGTAGAAAAGAGGCGTCACCTGCCTTTGAGTGGTGAGCTTGTTCGCTGGACAGTGGAGAAATTTTATTATGTCCCATGAAAAATCCGGATGTGTGAAAGAAACCAGGATTGAGCCAATGGACGATACTGTTGCTGTGAAAGACATCGATGGACTACTCAATTTCTTTGCTGGGTTAAGTAATCAGCCAGTTGTACAGTTCACAGAAAGTGGGTTTGTCCCACTGAATGATGCTGCTCGGAAAATATTGGAATAGTTTGTGAAGTGCTTTCAATGCCCACACCCACTAAAGTCGACAGGTTTACGACCAGTCGGCTTTTCTTTTTTCAAGAAACACTATATCCTGTATATATTCGTGTAATTCGTCTTAATTCGTAATTTGTGTCGTGTTATGAAAGATAAACAAATCAAAAAACTTATTGAAGCCGAGAAGAAGCGGCAGAAGGGGGTGATAAATTTAATCGCTTCGGAGAATTATGTATCAAAAGATGTTTTGGAGGCGCTTGGAAGTGAGCTGACGAATAAATACGCGGAAGGCTATCCGGGGAAACGATATTATGGGGGCAATGAAGTTACCGACAAAATTGAGATGTTGGCGCAGGAGCGGGCGCTAAAACTTTTTAAACTTTCGGCGGAAAATTGGAGCGTTAATGTTCAGCCACTTTCTGGCTCACCGGCGAATTTAGCAGTTTATACGGCGTTAGTGCCAGCCGGCGGAAAAATAATGGGAATGTCGCTTTCGCACGGTGGGCATTTGACTCACGGTCATAAGGTCTCGGTGACGGGGAAGTTTTGGACGCAAGTGCCGTATGGGGTTGACGAGAAAACGGAAGTTTTAAATTATAATACGCTCAAAGAAATCGTGGTACGGGAGAAACCGGCGATTATTGTTGCCGGCTACACCGCCTATCCGAGGATTATTGATTTCAAAAAGTTCCGAGAGATTGCCGATTCATGTGGAGCAATTTTGATGGTTGACATGTCGCACTTCGCGGGGCTTGTGGCGGGAGGAGTTTATCCATCACCATTTCCCTATGCTGATGTAGTTACGACCACGGTTCATAAAACTTTGCGTGGCCCTCGGGCGGCGATGATATTTAGCAAGATAGACAAGACCAGCCAAAGGCTGGTCGGCCTAGGTACGAAAATTGATAAGGCGGTTTTTCCTGGTCTTCAAGGCGGCCCTCACTTGAATCAGATAGCGGCGGTCGCCGTAGCGCTCCGCGAAGCGGCCACTCCCGCATTTAAAAAATATGCGGCCCAGGTGGTGAAAAACGCAAAAGCGTTCGCAGATGAACTTTCTAAACTCGAATGGCGCGTCGTTTCCGGCGGCACTGATTCGCACCTGATTTTGGTTGACGTTTGGAATAATGGCAATCCTTCGACGAGCTCAGGACGACCCTTAACGGGTCGAGAAGCGAGCGAGCGGTTGGAACGCGCAGGCATCATTGTTAACAAAAACACAATTCCCTTTGATACGCGTTCGCCGGTTGACCCTTCGGGTATTCGTCTCGGCACGCCGGCAGAAACCACGCGCGGAAAAAAAGAAAAAGATTTTATGAAGATTGCGCGAGATATAGATAAGATTTTACGAAAATGATAAAATTAAAAAATCTTTATTAAATAATGATAAAAAATATGGCAAAATCATTTGAAAATTTAAACCCCGTTCCTCAAGATGAAGTAAAATTTCCAAGGAAAAGAATTGAAAGGGAAATAGCTGGCGAACTAGGTTTTCCCGATCTGAACAAAATTGCTAGCCGAGAAGATGATTTGATAACAGGTGGAAACGCGATAATTTTGAGTGGGGGAATGCGTTTTGATTCCGCACAACATCGTTGGGTTAGTGGGACTAATGAAAATGGTCAATCCGCTTACGAAATAGGCCGTCGGGAATTGGAAGAAATAAGGATAAAGTATGGAGAAAAGTTATTATTATTTAGGTTGAAGAGTTTATTGCGATGTCACGAGGCAAAACTTTTTTGGCCATACGAAAGATATGGTGCGGAAGTTTATCAATCGGCGGTAATAGAGAAATTCGCCAACGACCTTAATGAAGAGGAAAGAAAAGAACTCCTTGGTTTTATTCAAGAAAGCCTTGCGACTCCGCTGGCTGAACTTAGGGAAATGAAAAACATATCCGTGGCGGCTGCCACTGAAGTAGCCTCTGATGATGAACCCTATGGTTTATTGAAGGCAGAATACACTCAGAAGCATATAGATGGGTGTGAACATCATCTTGAGTGTCTACAGGCACTTTTGCCGGTTTTGCCGGCAGCCGTTAGAGAAGCAAATCAGCAGCTAGTTGAAGAGTTACGAAAATTTTTAGATTGGATAATAGAAAATAGACCGGAGCCAAAATCAAAAATATAAGGAGAAGTTGACCCTGATATGCTTTTTGTATATACTTGTTTTATGACTACCAGAGCAATTTTTAACATGGACAGCAAACTAAAAAGTGCCGCGATGAAAAAAGCGCGGGGGCGCGGTTTATCTTTGAGCGCATTTATGAATTTGGCGGCGCGGGCTTTTGTCGCCGGTAGGATTGATATTGATGTTCTTAGTGAGGATTTGCTTAAGTCGCGCGATGACATTCGTCTTGGGCGAGTAATTTCTCAAGACAAATTGTTCCACCGACTTGGCATATAGGGCCTTGATGAAAATTTTTTACACGCAGACAGCGGTAAGGCAACTGGCAAAATTACCTAAATTGACTCAGTTGCGGATTGCCGAGAAAATGCGTTTCTACACCAGCCAACCAGACCCCTTGGTGTTTGCCGAAACACTCACGGATTGCAAAGCTTATCGCTTTCGCGTCGGCGATTACAGGGTTGTATTTGAAGTGCAAGGCAGTATGATGTTTGTACTTTTAATAAAGAGAAGAGATAAGGTGTATAAAAATCTGTAAAATGAAACGCGGAAAATTTATTGTTGTTGATGGTGGTGAGGGGAGTGGAAAGACCACTGTTTTAAAATGGTTTGCCAAAACGCCATTTGGGAAACAGTTTTTGATTACCCACGAGCCGGGTGGGACGGAGTTTGCCGATAAGATTCGGAAGTTGGTTTTATCAGAAGAGGCGAAAGAAGCCGGAGCGGAAACGCAGTTCGGTCTTATGTGGGCGGCGCGGGCGGAACATTTGAAAAAGAAAATTATTCCAGCGCTAGCGAAAGGCGTCAGTGTTATTTCTGATAGGTTTGACTCCTCAACTTACGCTTATCAGATTTATGGGCAGAAAGCCAAACACTTGGAAAAACTTTTTTGGCAAACCCGCGAGGTTTTTTTGCGAGACAAAAAACCCGACCTTTATATTTTTCTTGGTGTAGAGCCGAAAATTGGTTTGGAGCGGGTGACTGACAGAAAAGAAACCAAGACCCATTTTGACGAGCGGAAACTAGAATTTCACAAGAGGGTTTGCGAAGGTTTTTTGGAATTTCTTAAACATGTGCCGCATAAAACAATTGACGCCAATCAATCGTTGAAAACAGTCAAAACTGATTTTCTGAAATGTGTTAAAATGGTTTTATGATTAAGGAAAAGTTGGATGGTTTAATAAAGCAAACGCTCAAAAGTTTAGGAATTGAAGCGAAGGAAATCTTGTTGGAACACCCGGCGGATTTGGCGCATGGGGATTATTCAACGAATGTGGCGCTGGTGTACGCAAAAGAGACAAAGATGAAGCCGAAGGAATTGGCGGAGTCCATTCGATTCGCTCTTCTGAAAGAGCTCGCTCAGGATGAAATAGGAATTTCAAAAATTGAAGTAGCCGGAGCGGGGTTTATTAATTTTTATCTGTCGCCGAAATTTTTTGCTGATAGCATTGCCGAAATTCTCGCCTTTGGCGAGAATTTCGGCAAGAACGAAAGTCGGAAAGACGAAAAAGTAATGGTGGAATATACCGACCCGAACACCTTCAAAGTTTTTCATATCGGTCATTTGATGAGCAACGCCATCGGCGAGTCAATCGCGCGGCTTTTTGAATTTTCTGGCGCGAAAGTCATCCGGACTTGCTACCCTTCAGATGTTGGGCTTCATATTGCCAAAGCCGTGTGGGGAGTTTTTCAAGATAAGGAAAACTATCCGTCAGCCGGTACCTCTCTTTCAGCCAAAACGAATTTTCTCGGGCGGGCATATGTTGCTGGCACGAAAGCCTACGAGGGAGGGGAATCAACGAAAAAAGAAATAGACGAAATCAACCAGAAACTTTTTGAAAAATCCGATTTGGAGTTGAATAAAATTTACGATGAAGGGAGAAAGTGGAGCTTGGATCATTTTGAGGAACTTTACAAAAAACTCGGCACGAAGTTTGACTACTACTTTTTTGAAGGCAGAGAAGGTCGCGACGGGGAAAAAATTGTCAGCGAGTTTTTAAAAAAGGGAGTGTTTGAAAAAAGCGACGGCGCGGTGGTGTTTCGTGGCGAAAAATACGGTTTGCACACGCGCGTCTTTATAACCTCCCAAGGTCTGCCGACATATGAGATAAAAGAGCTGGGTCTTAATCAAGCAAAATTTGCAAAGGAGCCGAACTTGAGCCAATCAATAATTATTACAGCCAACGAGCAGAACGATTATTTCAAGGTTGTTTTGAAGGCGATGGAGGAAATCTATCCCGAAATCGCGAAGAAAACGAAACACATTTCCCACGGCATGATGCGGTTCGCCTCGGGGAAGATGTCGTCGCGGACTGGGAATGTTATTACCGGCGAGTCGCTAATTATTGCGATGAAGAATTTGGTGATGGAAAGAATCAAAGAGCGAGAGCTGTCTGCCGATGAAAAACAGAAAATCGCCGAGGCGGTTGCGATTAGCGCAATTAAATATTCAATTTTGCGTTCAGCAATCGGCAGCGACATCATATACGATTTTGAGAAATCAATTTCCTTTGAAGGCGATTCCGGTCCCTATCTTCAATACACCTGCGCTCGGGCGAGGTCGGTTTTAAAGAAAGCAAAGTCTAGTGGCAGTCGGACTGCTACAGAAGCTGTAGCAGTCCGACTGCCTTCAGGGCCGATTCTTTTAGAACGACTGCTCTACCGCTTCCCCGAAGTGGTAGAGCGTGCCGCCAAAGAATTTGAACCGCACTATATCGCCACTTACCTGATTGAACTTTCCGCCGCGTTCAACAATTTTTACGCTCACAACAAAATCATCGGTTCAGACGAGGAAGATTATCGGCTGGCCTTAACGGAGGCCGTTGCCACTACCATTAAAAATGGCCTTTATATTCTGGGTATAAAAGCGCCGGAGAGAATGTGAAGTGTTTACTTTTTAGAACCAATGAGTATATTGGTTCTAGGTTAGAGTCGCAACAACAAACAGAAAGGGTTTGAATGAAACTTATCAAAAGCATGTTGGATACGCCAGAAGCGAAAGCCAGTCGGGCTTCGGTCAACATCAGTGCCTGCAGTGATAAAATAACTGACGATAACGGACCAATTTTCGTTCGGGAGTGTTATGAAAATCTCGGCAGGAAAATGACCACCTTGACCAAAGAGGCCATTATACTCGGCATAAACACCGATCCGGAAAGTTGGAAAGAATTAAACTTCTGCCGCGACACTTGGATGATTTGGTTTCGTGTGCTTGGTAAGTGCGTGGAGGATATTGATAATGACCAAGCTTTTAATCCGGTTCAAGTGCTGACAGCCATTGCCTGGCTTGAATCTGAACTCTTCGGTTTTGAGGAAACTCTCAAGGATACCAAGCGTTCAATGGAAAGTGGATGATTTCTCAAAATCGTCCAAAAACGCTAGAATAGGATATTCCAGCGTTTTTTTATTCGTTTTATTTTTTATGAAATTTTCTAAAACAATTTTGCCGAGCGGCTTGCGGTTGATTACCGTGCCGATGAAGGATAATCCGACGGCGACGGTTTTGGTCTTGGTGGAAGCCGGTTCCAAATACGAAACGAAAGCCAACAACGGCGTGTCGCATTTTTTGGAACACATGTGTTTCAAGGGTACAAAAAAACGCCCGACGCCCTTGGCGATTTCTCACGAATTGGATTCTATCGGCGCTCATTACAACGCTTTTACCGCCCAGGAATTTACCGGTTATTTCGCCAAGGGCCAAGCTGGTGCTCGGGCTCAACTTTTAAATATCGTTTCCGACATTTATCTCAATTCTACTTTGCCGGCCGAAGCGCTGGAAAAAGAGCGCGGCGTGATTATTGAGGAAATTAATATGTATGAAGATATCCCGCAACGGCAAGTGGCGGATGAATTTATGGCTTTGCTTTATGGCGGGCAACCGGCCGGTTTTTCCATTGCCGGTACCAAAGAGCATATCAAGGCGCTCAAGCGCGAAGATTTTTTGGCTTATAGAAAAGCGCATTATCTTGCCCAAGCGACGACGGTGGTGGTGGCCGGCAACATTGATGAAGAGAAAGTTAAGGAAGAAGTGGCGGCAGTTTTTAAAAATTCACCAGCGGGCAAAAAAGCGGCGAAGTTAACGGTAATAGAAAAACAAAAAAAGCCAGCGCTGGCAATTAAAGAAAAAAAGACCGACCAAACCCATTTTATTTTAGGCGTCAGAAGTTTCGGGCTTTTTGATAAAAGAGAAATTCTTTTGCGGCTCCTAGCGGAAGTTTTGGGCGGGGGAATGAGCTCGCGATTGTTCCAAAAGCTGCGCGAGGAAATGGGGGTTTGCTATTATGTTAAAGCCGACAACGAGGCCTTCACCGACCATGGTATTTTTGGTGTCGCCGTCGGTGTGGACCGCAGTCGTTTAACCGAAGTGGTCAAAGCGGTTTTGGCAGAATTTGAAAAATTAAAGAAAACATTAGTGGTTGCGACCGAATTGGCTAAAGCCAAAGCCCATTTAACCGGCTCAATGTTTTTGTCACTGGAATCATCGGATGCCCTCGCCGAATATTACGGCTTTCAGGAAATTTTTAAAAAAGAAATAAAAAAACCGGCGGAAATCGCCGAAAAAATTCTGGCAGTTACCGCTGCCGACCTCAAAAAAATCGCCGGCGAAATTTTTGTTGAAAACCAACTCAACTTGGCAGTTATCGGTCAA
The DNA here is from genome assembly GCA_964629505.1 of uncultured Candidatus Saccharibacteria bacterium. Lineage (GTDB taxonomy): Bacteria > Patescibacteriota > Minisyncoccia > Phycocordibacterales > DSPV01 > 2-02-FULL-44-35. The sequence goes on along the minus strand of CAZVQR010000009.1, from coordinate 1,040 downwards.
GATGCCAATCGAACAGAATTAGAAAAAACTCTTCGCCTTGCTTTTTAGGGCGGCATATATTAAAGTAGCGAAACGTTGTTTTTATGCCGACCATCAATCAGTTGCTCAAAAGAAAAAGAACCAAAACCGCGCGGAAACCAAAGTCCGTGGCTTTAATGCGCACTTTCAATACTTTGAAAAATCGGCCAAATTTTTTTCCTTCGCCATTCAAAAGAGGCGTTTGCACTAAAGTGACGACTAAGACGCCCAAAAAACCAAACTCGGCTATTCGGAAAATCGCCCGCGTCCGCTTGACCAACGGGATGGAAGTGACCGCTTATGTGCCGGGCATGGGTCACACTTTACAGGAACACGCTGTGGTGATGTTGCGCGGCGGTCGGGTGAAAGATGTCGGCTTGCGTTATCAAATCGTTCGGGGCAAGTTGGATGCGACCGGGGTGGAAAATCGTAAAAAGGGTCGCAGTCAATATGGCGCAAAACGCCCCAAGAAGAGCTAATATGAGGAGAAAAGCAAAAATTAAAACGGTGGTGAAGCCCGATAAAATTTACAGCTCAATGAAAGTCGCCAAGTTCACCAATTACATTATGAAGCAGGGCAAAAAGACCATTGCCAAAAAAATCGTGTATGGCGCCTTTGATATCATTAAAGAAAAAACTAAAACCGCGAACCCGCTGGAAATTTTTGAATTGGCTTTGAAAAACACCGCACCGACGATGGAAGTGCGGTCGCGGCGCGTCGGCGGCGCCAACTATCAGGTGCCGGTGGAAGTTCGGCCCGAGCGGCGGCAAGCGTTGTCTATTCGCTGGTTGGTGGACGCGGCGGCGAGCAAAAAAGGTAAGCCGATGAGGGAGCGATTGGCCGATGAAATTATTGCCGCTTCCAAAAACGAAGGCGAAGCGGTCAAGAAACGCGAGAACACTCACAAAATGGCAGAAGCTAACAAAGCGTTCGCGCATTTTGCGTGGTAAAGAGTCGCTCGCCCTCGCCTTTTCGGATAGCGGAAACCGGCTCCTGCGGCCGGTTTCCTTAATCCTCGGCG
>CAZVQR010000008.1:12466-18377 GCA_964629505.1 uncultured Candidatus Saccharibacteria bacterium | reverse complement strand
AGTTGTGGAAACCCCAACAGAAACGGCAACTACCACCGAACCAGTGATTTAACAGATGTCAGATGTCAGATGTCAGATGTCTGTAATTTTATGTTTTATGGAAAAAGATTTTGATAAATGGAATGAGAAAAAGAAAAAGATACACACAATACCACTTGTACCGTTTTTCCACGAACGGGAGATTTGGTTTTGCTATCTTGGTGCCAATGTTGGTTTTGAACAAGACGGCGGCGAAGAATTCCTCCGACCGATTTTGATAATTCGTAAGTTTAATAACGAAATCTTTTGGGGAATACCACTTACAAAATCAAGAAAGAAAATCAGAAAAAACGCTGAACAATATTATTACCCCTTTGTCTTTGTTGAGGGAATAACGAGCGTGGCGGTTTTATCGCAGATTCGTTTGATTGATGCCAGGAGATTGAGCCGTCATATAGGTTCATTACCGGAAGAAGAGTTTGACAAGTTAAAGAAAAAGCTCAAAGCGCTTTTGCCTTGAGCTATTTCTTTTTTCCTCCGCCTTGCGGCGGAGTCGGGCCGAAGCCGTTTGTACCAATATGTTAGCAAACCCATTAAAAAAGTCAAGAACATTGTCCGCACTATTGTTAGTAGTGATTTTTGCGGCGCTCGCTACCGCAATTTGGTATTTCGTCGGTATGTCTGAAAAAAGGTCAGACCTTAAATCTACAATTTATCCCGAAACCATTCCCGAAGCCGAGCAAAAGAATCTTGATTTGCCGCAAACCTTTACCCATCCCGACCTCGGTTTCTCTTTCTCTTTTCCGGCTGGATTCATCGCTTCACGCTTGCCGAAGACGGAAGGCGGGGAAACAATCGTGGTCCAAGATACAAAACGCCAAGCCGGTTTTCAGATTCACCTAGAACCCTACGAAGACTCCGACGCCAACATCACCGCCGAACGGCTCGCCCGCGATATTCCGGATATGATTGTCAAAGAACCGCGGGAAATTTTGATTGGCACAGGTGGGGCGTCTGGAAAAGGTCTTGCTTTCATCGCCGGCGACAGTGGCACGCGCGAAGTTTGGTTTATCTTCCGCGGCGTTCTTTATCAAATCACCGCGCCGCTCTCAAATGACACGCTGTTGCAGAGAGTGCTTGGAACGTGGAAGTTTGAATGAAATTAGATTAAACTTAAAATGAAATATGCAAAAGGATTTTGATAAATGGAATAAAATTAAAAAGCGCACTAATGACGAAAAACCTCGTTTATATACGGTTCGTGAAATATGGTGGTGCCGACTTGGTGTGAATGTTGGGTCTGAACAAGATGGCCGAGGCGGTAACTTTCTTCGGCCCGCGCTCATACTTCGCGGTTTCGGTCCTGACGCATGTCTTATCGTCCCGCTTACCACTTCTACACGCAAACATCCGCTTCGTGTTTCTATTGGTATGGTTGATAATCGTCCGGCACGAGCCAACTTGTCACAAATTCGTGTAATTGATACGCGTCGTTTGGTGGAGAAAGTTGGCTTTTTAGAAAAAGCGATTTTTGCAGATATAAGAAAAACCGCCAGATTATTGTTCTGACGATTTTCCCACATTCTCCCCCTTGCGGGGGTGAGGCCGAAGCCAACTGTGCTACTATGCTATCAACATCGAAATTAAAAGTCAATAAGAAGATTCCCACACCCCTACTCTGTTGGAGTATTGCTCAAATGAAGAATTTATTGAAAATTAAAAATTGGAAACTTGTCCTCGACCATGATCGGGGATTGAAAATTGCCGCGCGAGCTTTCCTAGCTATCTCGCTCACCTTATCTCTAGTTTTGCCGAGCTTACTTTATATTATTATCCCCAACGAAGCTCGCGCGGCTACTACCATCAGCAAATCTTTGAGCCGCCCCGTAAATGAACTCGGCCTCGTCGGCTGGTGGACTTTTGACGGTCCCGACATGCTCACCAATGTCGCCGACAAAAGCGGGCAGGGAGATAATGGGAATCTCTTGCATAATGCTTCTGGCACCACAACCGCCCCCGGCCGAGTCGGCCAAGCGCTCACCTTCGACGGCATTGACGATTATGTAACCCTAGGCGCTTCTTTCAACGGCGTTCAGTCAGTCGCTTTTTGGGTTCGGGTATCAACTTCCACCACCCTGCAAAAGATTCTTGACCTCAACGGCACCGCGACAGTTACTATTGACTCCGGAACTCTCAATGGGAACAACTTCACGGGCCCAACTCGGTATGTAGACGGTGTCGCGGCCTCCACCATAAATGACACTAGTTGGCACTATGTCGTGATTACTACCGGCACCGCCCTAAATGCCAGCGCGATGGACATTGGACGAATTTCCACCGCCTATCTCGGCGGCTCGCTTGATGATGTTCGCATCTACAACCGCGCCTTGTCAGCTAGCGAGGTGGAGCGGCTTTACCAAATCGGCGCCACATCCAAAATTGCCAAGAGCTTGCCCGGCCGTGACTCTTTAACTTCCGGCCTCGTCGGCTGGTGGACCTTTGACGGTCCCGACATGCTCACCAATGTCGCTGACAGAAGCGGGCAGGGGAATACCGGTAAACTTATACTTGGCGCTTCGGGAAATACCGCGACCACTTCCGCTCCCGGCAAACTCGGCCAAGCCCTCTCCTTTGACGGGACGGATGATTACATAGAATCATCCATTGCGAGCGGACTTCCTGTGGCAAGTTTCTCATTGCCCTACTCGGTAAGTTTATGGGTGAAGGGAAATCCACAAGCGCTGGCGAATGCGGGGGTTTATGCGGAAGGCAGCAGTGCTGGCAATAATCCGATTTTTCGGTTGCAAGGAGGTTCCATCGGTGACACCACATTTTCAGTTCAGCTTCGTAATGATGCCGCTACTAATCTTATCAATGTGAAGTCCACCACGAATGTTTGGAATAATCTCTGGCACCATGTTGTTTTTACTGATAATGCCGGCAGTGCAAAATTGTATATTGACGGCGTTCAAGATGCTAGTAATTTTAGTTATACTCCTTCGGGAACTCTTACTATCAACAGAGTGTGTATAGCCGCAGTGTGCAGAACTTCAACCGGCGCGTACTTTAACGGTTCCATTGACGATGTCCGCGTCTACAGCCGCGCTCTCTCGGCCGCAGAAGTCTTGCGGCTTTACCAAATCGGCGCCACATCCAAAATTGCCAAAACACTTCCCGGACGGGATTCGTTGACGAGTGGCCTCGTCGGTTGGTGGACTTTTGACGGCCCCGACATGCTCACCAATGTCGCCGACAGAAGCGGGCAGAATGATACAGGACTTCTATCTCACGGAGGCTCGGGTACCACAACTGCACCTGGGAGAGTAGGACAATCGCTTTCGTTTGACGGAGTGAATGATTATGTAACCATGGGCGCTTCTTTCAACGGCGTTCAATCAGTCGCCTTTTGGATTAAGGCGGCTACCTCAACAACTTTACAGCAGGTCATTGACCTAAACGGCACAGCTACCGTTACCATTGATTCCGGGACGCTCAACGGGAGCAACTTTACCAGTCCCACCCGTTATGTGGACGGTGTCGCGGCTTCTACCATAAATGACACCAACTGGCACTATGCGGTAATTACTACCGGCACAGCGATTAACGCCAGCGCGATGAACATTGGCCTGATTTCCTCCACCAAATATCTTGGCGGCTCGCTTGACGACGTCCGCGTCTACAACCGCGCTCTCTCGGCTGCCGAGGTCTTGCGGCTCTACAATTTAGGTCGCTAAAAAGATAGGCATCAGCGCAGGTCAAACCTGCGAATTTCGCAGGTTTGACCTGCGAAATTAAGACGAAACCCACCAGAAGTTAATTTGTGCTAAAATACGGCTATGACGAAGAAAAAAGTAAGGGTGCGGTTTGCGCCGTCGCCGACTGGGTTTTTGCATTTGGGCAGTGCCCGGACAGCGTTGTTTAATTTTTTATTCGCCAGAAAAAACGGCGGAAAATTTATCTTGCGGATAGAAGACACCGACAAGGAACGTGATAAGCTGGAATATGAAAAGGATATTTTGGAAAATTTGAAATGGTTGGGTATTGAGCCTGATGAATTTTTTCGTCAATCGGAGCGTTTGGAAATTCATAAAAAATATTTACGGCAGCTTTTGGATAAGGGAGTGGCGTATGTTTCGGAGGAGAGTGAAGGGGAGAGAAAGCAGGTTATTCGCTTCAAAAATCCAGGCCAAAAAATTTCTTTTCCTGATTTAATCAAGGGTGAAATTACTTTTGATACCAAAGAACTCGGCGATTTCGTGATTGCCAAAAGCCTAGACGAGCCGATTTTTCACTTCGCCAATGTGGTGGACGATAGGGAAATGGGCATTACCCACATCATCCGTGGTGAAGACCATATTTCCAATACGGCGCGCCAGATTTTGATTTGGCGAGCGCTCGATGCCCCGCCGATAGGCGGGGCAGGCGGACCGCTAGTTTACGCCCACTTACCGCTGATACTCGCGCCTGACCGAGCCAAACTTTCCAAACGCCAACATGGCGAAACCGTTTCAATAGCTTTTTATCGGAAGCAGGGTTATTTACCGGAAGCGCTGGTAAATTATCTCGCTTTGCTTGGTTGGAATCCTGGCGATGAGCGGGAGATTTTCTCAATGGTGGAACTGATTGAGCTTTTTGATTTGGCAAAAGTCCAGAAAAGCGGGGCGATTTTTAATACGGAAAAGTTGGAGTGGTTAAATAGGGAACATCTAAAGAAAATTTCTAATGTCCAATTTCTAATTTCTAATGAAGTCAAGAAAATTTTAAGATTAAGAGAAGATAAGAAGACAAAAGAAATTTTGGATAAAATCGTGCCGATTGTGTTGGAACGAATCAGCAAGTTTGGGGATATAAAGGAAATGGCGGAAAGGGGAGAGTTGTCGTATTTTTTCCAAGCACCGGCATATCCAAAGGAGTTGCTTTTGTGGAAAAAAGACAAAGATGCTGGCCGGACGCGCGAACGATTACAAAAGGTCAGAGAAAGGTTAAACCTTTTTGAAGATTCAAGGTTTAACCTTAAAGATCTTTCTGGAGAGTTAATGGCTTTGGCGGAAAAAGAGGGGAGAGGCGAAATACTTTGGCCGCTTCGGGTGGCTTTGTCCGGTTTAGAAAAATCGCCTGACCCATTGGCGCTTTTGGAAATTTTCGGCAAAGAAGAATCTTTGGTTCGTCTTGACAAAGCGATAAAAATATTGGAATGAAAACTTGGAAAATTTTTTTAGTGATTTTTATTTTCATCATACCGATTTTTAGCAGCGCGGTGACTATTGACGAACTGCGAGCGAAAATTTCCGAACGCAATAACGCTATCGCCGACTTGGAAAAGGAAATCGCCGCTTATCAAGAAAAGCTCTTGACCGCCGGAGCGGAGAAACAGACATTACTGGCGAAAATCAACGAATTGGAAAACACCAGAAAAAAACTCACCGCTGAGTTGAAGGTAACGGAAAATCGGATTGTCGCCGCGTCCTTGAGCATTGAAGAATTGGGTTTGGCAATTGTTCAGAAAGAAGCCGATATTTTTGCCCGTCGTGCGGAAATCGCCAATGCCATTCGCCAAATTAATCAACTGGAATTGAATACTTTTGTGGAAACGGCGCTTAGTGGAAAATTTTCAACGCTTTGGAACGATTTGGAAGCAATGAGCCAGCTCAAGTCCGGCGTTGGCGAAGCGCTGGTGGCGATTAAGGAACTAAAAGTTGGTTTGGAAACGGATAAAAGGGCGGAGGAAGCAAAAAGGAAAAATTTGGTGACTTTCCGAGGTAATCTCACCGACCAAAAAGTCATTATTGAATATAATAAAAAAGAAACCAACACTTTGCTCTCGGCGACTAAAAGCAAAGAAGCTAATTACAAAAAAACTTTGCAGGAAAAATTAGCTCTTAAAGCGGCCTTTGAGAGCGAAATACAGAAAGTTGAAGAGGAATTGAACATT
>CAZVQR010000008.1:0-12456 GCA_964629505.1 uncultured Candidatus Saccharibacteria bacterium | reverse complement strand
TTGACCCGACGAAAATTCCGCCGGCCGGTCTTGGTGTCTTGAACTGGCCATTGGATAGCATTTCAATCACTCAAAAATTTGGTCTAACTTCATTTTCTTTGGCTAATCCGACAGTGTATAATGGTTACGGTCACAACGGCGTGGACTTCCGGGCTTCAATTGGTACGCCGGTCAAAGCGGCGCTGGCTGGGGTAGTAAAGGGTATCGGTGACACCGACCACGTTTGTCCGGGCGCTTCTTATGGTAAGTGGGTTTTGATTGAGCATAACAATGGCCTGTCAACCCTTTATGCTCACCTATCGCTGATAAAAATCAGTGAAGGAGAACAAGTGGCAACCGGCGCGGTGATTGGTTATAGTGGCGCGACTGGTTACGCTACCGGACCACATCTTCATTTTACGGTTTACGCCACTCAAGGTATTCAAGTAGCAAATCGGCAAAGTAAAGTTTGCGGTGGCACTTATCGGATGCCGATTGCCGACCCGAAGGCGTATCTGGATCCGTTGAAATATTTATGAAAAATTTTAAAAATAGGGGAGGGTTTATACAAATGATTGTTACGATAATTATTTCCATCGTGATTTTGAGTTTGTTTGGTGTGGACGTTGAAGAGCGCGTCAAGTCGCCGCTGATTCAGAAAAATATTGCCTATGTTTGGGATACCACTAAAGCCGGTTTGAGTTGGGTTTGGGGGAAGGCTGTTGGTTTGGTAAGGTCTGATAAATCTGATAAATAAACTGGTATGGCGCAAAATTTATATTGTGCGACACGAATATTATTTATTATAAAGAATTAACTTTCCCTTCCCTATCAAAAGATCTCTAGAAGATTTGCCGAGGGCCAGAATCGGACTGGCGACCTACCGCTCTTCAGGCGGACGCTCTACCACTGAGCTACCTCGGCTTTGATGACAACTTACAACCAATTTAAAAATTCAGCAAATTTTGGCTGGTGTTGTGAATGTTGTTGACCGTGTCGCTCAAGCCGCCGTAGACCTGCCCGAGTTGTTCAATATAGGGTTGAATCAGCCAGTAAGCGCCGACTGATATACCGATAATCACCACCCAATAAAAAATCTTAAATGCTCTACCCCATTTATAACTCCGATAAAGTCGCGACACTTTATCATTGGTGTCTTTGACCAATTCGTAAGTTCGCTCTAAAAGTTCTCTTTCATTTTCATTCATATCGGGTATATTATAACAGAATGCTCTCATAGTTCAACGGATAGAACAGCGCACTCCTAACGCGCAAATCCAAGTTCGATTCTTGGTGAGGGCAAATGCTTTTGTCGCCGCCACTTGAAAATTGTGGCGGCTCCAATTAAACTTAAACTTTTATTTTTAGCAACTCCGAAAGCAACGTTTTGTTGAAACCGACGATGATTTCGTTGCCGACTTGAATTACCGGCACTCCCATCTGGTCGCTTTTTTCTATCATTTCCTGCCGTTTTTCTAAATCATTACCAACATCAAATTCGTCGTATTTAATGTTGTGCTTATTAAAAAAATCTTTTGCCAGCTTACAATGCGTACAAGCAGCGGTGGAATAAATTGTTACTTTCATAGTATGATTATATCAGTTGTTGCGGGATTAGTTTAGTGGCAGAATGACTGCTTCCCAAGCAGTAGATACGAGTTCGATTCTCGTATCCCGCAAAATAATTAGTCCCGTTAGTTAATCCCTGCCGAAAAATTTTACGAGCGTTTGCCACCAGCCAGTTGTTTTTGTAGTGGCGTCAGTCGGTTTTTTCTGTTCGTCGTTGACAATCACAATCAGTTGTTCATGATCTTTGGCAACCTGATATTTCTGTCGGATGGCTTCTTCAATCCCCTGTTCGGTTTTCAATTTCGTCGTGGTTTTTTCTAATGCCATTTCTTTATTTTCCATTGCCGCCAATTCTTTTTCCGCTAACGCCAAACCAGCACGGCTGTCTTGATAGCGGCCGTAAATATTAATAACCGCCCGACCGACGATTACTAGCAGAATTACCAGGGCCGCGATTTTCCAGTGAGTGTAAAATGTTTTTGGCAACATTGCGCTAATATGATATCATAAAATAACAATGCTTTTTTCCCAGCAAAACAAAAAAAGATTCAAGATAATTTGGACAGTGCTCGGCATTTTGATAACCATCAGTATGGTTTTACTTTACATCCCGGGGCTTTTCCTTTAGCGCTTATTCTTTTTTAATCATTTTCAGAAAGACCGCCGGCGGGATATTGACTCTACCCTGCTCTTTTAATCGCTTTTTGCCCTCTTTTTGTTGTTCCCAAAGTTTTCGTTTGCGGCTAATATCACCGCCGTAAAGGTAACCCGTCACATCTTTGCGCAGAGCTTTGAGGGTGCGCGAGGCGATGATTCGTCCGAGCGCTTTAGCTTGAATTTTGGCGGTGAATAGTTGTCGCGGCAAAATTTTATAAAGTTTTTCCACTGCCGCTTCCGCCTCTTCTTGGAGTCGTGCTCGCGATACAATTCTGGCAAAAGCCGGCACTGATTCCTCGGCGACCAGAATTTCCAGTTTAGCGACATCAGCTTCTTGAGACTCAATGATTTTGTAAGACAATGAAGCAAATCCGGAAGTCGCGCTTTTTATTTCATCAAAAAAATCGCGCATTAATTCTCGCAAGGGCATTGCCAATTCCAGTGAATTGCGATTGCCGCTGAAAGTTTCGGTTTGATTGATTGTTGCTTCGTGGCGGTGGACCAGCTGAATTATTTCACCGAGATAATCAGCTGGCGTGATTATTTTTATTTTTGCCCAGGGCTCAAAAATTTTTTGAATGTCGCCATCGGTCGGAAATTGACTGGGTGAATAAATGAGCAGTTTTTTATTTCTTTTATCCAAAATTTCATAAGTGATGGAGGGCAAAGTGACAACTAACGATAAGTTAAATTCGCGGCGCAATCGTTCGGCGACGATTTCCAAATGGAGCATACCGAGGAAACCGCAACGGAAGCCGCGACCCAAAACTCCTGACGATTCTTCTTCATGGGTAAAAGACGAATCTGACAAACGCAATCGTTCCAGCGCTTGGCGCAAGTCGTTCCAGTGATTTTGGCTTTCCGGATAAAGCGATGCCCAAACGACCGGTTTGGGCGCGAGATAGCCTTCAAGCGGCGGCAAATTTTTGTCCGCTGTAACAACCGTGTCGCCGACTAAAGCGATGCCCGGTTCCTTGATGCCAGTGGTGATGTAACCGATTTCGCCGGCGCCGAGTGTTTCGGCAGGCGTTTCCATCGGTGTAAAAACGCCGATATCTATTGGTGTGAATTTTTTTTGGCTAACGGCAAAAGCCAATTTATCTTTCTTGGAAATTATTCCTTCAAAAACTCGAAGGAAAATAGTTATACCAGTATGATTTGAGTATTTAAAGTCAAAAATCAAACCGCGGAAATTTTTGACATCGGTAATTTTGGGCGGCGGGATTTTATCAATAATAGTTGTCAGCAACTGAGCTACCCCTTGACCCGTTTTACCCGATACCTCCAAAATTTCCATTGATTCGTCATTCAAAATTTTTGCCATTTCCGTTTTGGTTTCGGCGATTCTAGCCAACGGCGAGTCAATTTTAGTAACGACAGGGATAATCATAAGTCCAGCTTCCCGCGCCATTTCCAAAGTGGTTAAAGTTTGCGCTTGAACGCCTTGGGTGGCGTCTACCAATAAAATCGCGCCTTCCACCGCTCTCAAAGCTCGCGATACGTCATAAGAAAAATCGATATGTCCCGGAGTATCTACCAGATTCAAAACATAATCGCCATAAATCATGCGGACTGGTTTCATCTTTATCGTAATCCCCCGCTCTCGCTCCAATTCCATCCAGTCCAAAACTTGCTCGGTCATTTTTCTTTTTTCAATCGTGCCGGTCAATTCCAAAAACCGGTCGGCTAAAGTGCTCTTGCCGTGGTCAATGTGAGCAATGATACAAAAATTTCTGATATGGTTTATTTTTTCCATAGCTTTTCCCTACCGGACTTGCCAGTTATTTTGGGAAATGGCGGTAGTAACTTTTTCCATAATTTTATTTACCTCGGCGTCGGTCAGTGTTCGAGTTGGCGCTTGGAAAATCAAGCGGAAAGCGAAGGACTTTTTTTCAGCTTTTTGATATTCGTCGAAAAGATAATGATTGGCAAGCAAATTTTTTTCTTTGGCAATTCCCTTTTCAATCACCGTCCAAAGTTTTTCCGCCGTAACAGTTGTTGGCACGAAAACCGCGATATCGCGGACGATAAACGGATACGGCGAAATCGGCTGGAACCGAAAGGCTAAGCCTTTCGGTTCGGCGATGTTCCAGACTTTTGGTTCTGGTAGTTTTTCAATCAGCGGACCGAGATTGATTTCCAGAATGTCATCGGCCGCGGCGGCGGAAATTTTTATTTCCAGAGCCTTTTCAAGAACCGGTTTTGCTTTGGCAATTTTATTAAAAGCTAAATGCGTTTCTTCGCCACTTTCCAGGAATACTTTGCCGATTTCAAAAATTTTTATTTCTTTCAGATCAAGTAGAGGCGCGTTGAGAGTGTTAAATTTTAAGCTGGCAAAAAGTTGGTTGGCGAGTTTCGTTCGCAAAAAAGCCTTGTCCAAGGCCAAAGGTTTTTCTATCTCCGTTTCTCCTTTTGTTCGGAAAGCAGAAGTCATAATTTCCGAGAAACCAAGTTCCGCCAAGATTTGCCGAATTTTATTTTCCCAGTAAAAATTTTTGTTAATTACCACTGTTGCTTTGGTAGCGGGCAATTTTTCTACTGGTAGCTTGTCATAACCGTAAAGTCGGCCGATTTCTTCCACCAAATCCTCGGCTTCTCGTAAATCCAGGCGTTCGGGCGGGATGATGCCGTCAACAATACCGAGTCGTGCCAGAATATTATTAATTTCTTTTTCGGAAATTTTGACACCGAGTTTTTGGGCAACAAAATCCGGATAAATTTTGATAACTCTGGGTTTTGTCGGTTCGGGATATTTATCCACTAATTCGCCGAATTTGGCATTAGGCGAGGACTTGGCAATCAGAACTGACAATTCATTAATCGCTGTTTCAGCAATGACCGGCGAAATTTCATTTTCAAAGCGTTTGGAGGCGTCGGTTTGAAGACCGAGTTTTTGGGCGGTTTTTCTGATAAGCGTCGGCTGGAAATTGGCCGATTCCAAAATTAAATTTTTAGTTTCGTTGATTACTTCAGTTTTTTTGCCGCCCTTGATGCCGGCAATGGCCAATGGGCTTTCGTCATCGGCGATGATTAAAATGTCTGGAGTAAGAATAATTTCTTTATCATCAAGGGTAATAATTTTTTCGCCTTTTTTCGCCCGCCGAATTTGAATGGCACCAACCACTTTGTCAGCGTCAAAAGCGTGGAGCGGTTGGCCGATATCAAACATTACGAAATTTGCCGCGTCCACGATGTTATTAATTGAACGTTGTTCAACCGAAGCTAGTTTTTCGGAAATTTCATTTTGTAGCAGTCGGACTGCTACATTCTCCGTTCGGCGACCGATGTAACGGCGGCAGTCGGCAGGGTTTTCGATTTTTATAACAAGCGACGCGAGTTTTGCGGTTTTTACTTGAGAAATTTTTACTTGGGAGTCCGACTCCCAAGCGAGAGCGGCGGCCAGTTCCCTAGCAATTCCGCGGTGCGACAGCGCGTAGCAAGCACGGTCAGGCAAAACCTTAACATCCAAGACGAAATCATCACCGCACTTTTCAACGCTTTCCACTTCAAAAACCGAGAAAGTCAAAATCTCCGCCACCTTTTCCGCCGGTGGCAGTTTCTTTTTGAAATATCTCTGAAGCCAGTTATAGGAAATTAACATAATTTTTTAAAACTGATTAACTAAACGCAAATCGCCGGAATAAAAAAGGCGGATGTCGGGAATGCCGTGTTTTACCATCAAAAGCCGTTCAAGACCGAAACCAAAAGCGAAGCCGTTGTAACCTTCCAAGCCGATCGCCTTGAAAACATTTGGGTGAACCAAACCGGCGCCAGCCATTTCCAACCATCGGTTGCCGAATTTCACATCCACTTCCACTGACGGTTCAGTGAACGGAAAGAAACTCGGTCGCAAGCGAATCTCCGAGTTTTCGCCCAAATATTTTTTGAAGAAATGAAGTAGTGTCCATTTAAGTTGCGCTAGCGATACTTCCTTATCCACATAAAGTCCCTCACATTGGAAAAACTGCGCCTCGTGGGTGGCGTCGGTCGCCTCGTTGCGAAACACTTTACCGGGCACAATAATGCGATACGGCGGCTTAATTCCCTCTTTGATTTTTTGCTCCATATAACGCACTTGTACCGGACTGGTCTGTGTTCTTAATAATTTCCCACCTTTGAGCCAAAACGTGTCCTGCATATCGCGCGACGGATGATCTTTTGGTACGTTCAAGGCGTCAAAATTATACCATTCGTCTTCCAATTCCGGGCCTTCAACTACTTCAAAATCAAGTTCAGCAAAAATTTCACGAATTTGTAAAATCGCGCCGGCAATTGGGTGGAGATGACCGATTGGTTGCCGATTATTCATACGGAAAATATATCAGAAAATTTTATTGTTAGCCACCCGTCGGACTTGAACCGACAACCTACCGCTTACAAAGCGGTTGCTCTACCATTGAGCTAGGGTGGCGTCTAAAAATCCAAGGTTTCCTTGCGCGGCAGGTCTGTCGGCCGATTGGACAGATGATTTTTATAGTCAGCAATGTCTTTTAGGAAGAATGAAGCCGCGCCTTTCGGCTTGTTTAGATTATGATAGCGGACTTTTCTGGTCAAGGTTTCCGACCAGCGCCGAATTTTTATTTGAGCCGAAAGTAAAAATTTTTCTATTGTCCGCAAGGAAGCGATGACAAGCAAACCGACACGGCGGATATTCAAGTGGCCAGCCAGATTATTTTTTGTACTATCGGCAATTTTTTTTATAACTGATTCGGTGGCGGTATTAAATCGCGCTAGAATTTTTACGCTCTCGGTTTGTTCTAATCGTTTGAGCGCTATCATCAAAGTGATTAGCGTTAAAGAGCCGTAGAAAATTATTAGGGTGGCAATCATATTGGTTTATTTTACCGAAAAACGGGCGAAGCGGCTGATGGTTATTTTTTCGCCGAATTTTTGAATCGCTCCGTCCAGCAAACCCTGAATTGTCAAATCCGGATTTTTGATAAAGGCCTGTTCCAGCAAAACCCGTTCTTTGAAATGGGCGTCTATTTTGCCTTTCAAAATTTTGCCGCTGATAGTTGCTGGTTTACCCTTGATTTCATCGGTGAATAATTCCGTCACTTTTTTGACTTCGTTTTCAGACACATCGGCGCGTGCCAAGAATTCTGGATTGGCGGCAGTTATATGCATGGCAAGATCGTGGGCGATTTGCCGAAATTCTTCATTGCCGGACACGAAATCGGTTTCCGATAGCAGTTCCACTAGCGCGCCGACGCTGGCGTTGTTGTGAATGTAGGCGGCGATGGCACCGGCGCCGAGCACCCGGTCTTTTTTCTTGGCGGCGATGTCACCGCTTTTTTTACGAAGAATCAGAATGGCTTTTTCAGTATCGCCCTTAGATTCTTCCAGCGCCTTTTTGCATTGCATTATGGAAACGCCGGTGATTTCACGGAGGTTTTTAATCTGCTCATTGGTTATCATGTTTTTTTAACTTTCCTTGCCGATAAGCTTCCGCGATTTCGTTGACGAAAAACGAAACGCTTTTAACGGCGCTGTCATTGGCGGGAATTGGGCAGTCAATTTCACTGAAGTCGCAATCGGAATTAGCCAGAGCAATCACGGGAATTTTTTTACGGCGTGCTTCAGCGACCACGGTTTTTTCTTTAGTCGGGTCAACGACAAACAGAGCTTTGGGCAAGGTAATCATTGACGTCAAACCGCCGAAAAGTTTTTCCAAATTATCCAATTCCCTGTCCAAAAGCAATTGCTCTTTTTTGGTGTATTTGGCGAATTCGCCACTGGCCAGTTTGGTTCTCATTTCCAAAAGTTTTTCCACTCGCTTGCGGATTTCGTTGAAATTGGTAATAGCGCCGCCGATCCAGCGGCCAGCGACGAATGGTTGACCGATTAAGGTGCCGGCGTTTCTGATGGCATCGCGGGCTTCAAATTTGCCGCTGACCAGTAAGAGCATTTCTCCCCGACTAGCCATTTCCGCCACGAATTTTTTGGCATTTTCCAAACAGGTTTTGGTTTTTTCTAAATCAAAAATTTCCACCGTGTTTTTGGCGCCGAAGATGTAAGATTTGGCTGATGGGTGACGGCGAGATTTTGCCAGCGCGAAATGAGCGCCAACATTAAACAACGCCTCAATTATCGGATCGTTGATTTTTGCCGTTTTTTCTCCCGTTATTTCCATAGCCAAGCAGTTTAGCAGATAAAAGTTCTTTAGGCTAGTGTATAATATTAACATCTTATGGAAATAACGGCGCCGCTGGATAAAATTTTTCGGTTGAATTCTTATCAAAAACGGGCCTTGGCGAAGCTTGGGATTTTGAACGCGGGCGATTTGTCGCGCCACTTCCCTGCTCGTTACGGCGATGTGGCACAAATGAAAAATATAGGTGATTTGGTAAAGGGCGAGACAACAGTAATTTTTGGAAAAATTTCTAATCTCAAAACCAGTAAGGCCTTTTACAAAAAAATTCCCATGGCCGAAGCAAAAATTACGGACGAGAGCGGTGATATCAAAGCTGTTTGGTTCAATCAACCCTATGTTGCTAAAATGTTTTCCGAGGGCGCGCTGGTGCGCGTGGAGGGTAAAATATCAGAGAAGAAAAGCAAGCTCCATCTATCTAATCCTAAAATTGAGAAAGTGGATAAAGTGCCCATTGGCGTCGGTGAATCACTGTTTGGTTCAGATGGTGATGTTCACCATCTTTACCCAGTGTATCCCGAAAGCCGCGGCATCACTTCCAATTGGCTTTATCATGCCGTCCAAAAAATCTTTAGGAACGGAATTTTGGAAAATCTGTCTGACCCGATTCCGCTGGAAATTTTACAGCGATATAATTTGCCCGGATTAAAAACCGCTCTCGTTTGGATTCACGCGCCGAAAACCGAAAATGACGCCCTCGCCGCCCGCAAACGGTTCGCTTTTGAAGAAGTTTTTTTCATTCAGTTGGAGCGGCAGAAAGCCCGGCACGATTACGAGCAAAATCCGTCTTTCAAAATTATCGCCAATGACGCCAATTTGGCTACTTTCAAAAGCCGTTTTTCTTTTACGCCGACCGTTGCCCAGGAACGCGCGCTCTCTAATATTCTTGCCGACTTTGGTAAAAACCGACCGATGTTGCGTTTGCTGGAAGGCGATGTCGGCAGCGGCAAAACTTTTGTCGCCGCCGCCGCCGCTTATGCCGCCGTTGTTACTCGGCCTAATAATAAGAACTTCGGCAATCTCCAAGTCGCCTATATGGCGCCGACGGAAATTTTAGCCCGGCAACATTTTGAATCGTTCACTGAATATTTTGCCCACTTACCCATCAATATCGGTTTGATTACTGGCAGCGGTTGTCTAAAATTTCCGTCCAAAACTAACACCGGTGAAGCCACTAAAACTTCCCGCGGTCAGCTTTTGAAGTGGGTTGCCAACGGTGAAATTCCAATTTTAATCGGCACTCACGCTTTGATTCAGAAAACCGTTCGTTTCAAACATTTGGCTTTCGCCGTGATTGATGAACAGCATCGTTTCGGCGTCACTCAAAGGCAAAAATTGATTCGCAAGGGCGAAGCGGCGCCGCATTTGCTCTCCATGACCGCCACGCCGATTCCGCGCACTTTGGCTCTGACGATTTTTGGCGATTTAGATTTGACGCTGTTGGACGAAATGCCGCCCGGTCGCAAGCCGATTATCACCGATTTGGTTTTGCCGAACAAACGGCAAGCGACTTACGAAAAAATTCGCGCCGAAATTGTTACTGGTCGCCAAGCTTATATCATTTGCCCGCGTATTGATGAACCGGACCCGGCTAAACTGTTGGCTCTCCAAGCCAAGTCGGTGAAAGCCGAAGTCAAGCGATTGAAAAAAGAAATTTTTTCGGAGTTTGAAATCGGTATTTTGTACGGCAAATTAAAGCCGACGGAAAAAGAAAAAGTGATGGCGGATTTTAAGGCTGGGAAAATAAAAATTCTAGTTGCCACTTCGGTGGTGGAAGTTGGCGTTAATGTGCCTAATGCGACGGTGATAGCGATTGAAGGCGCCGAGCGGTTTGGCTTGGCCCAACTCCACCAATTTCGCGGTCGGGTGCAAAGAAGCACTCACCAGGCTTATTGTTTTGTTTTTGTCGAATCGCAAAAAGGCAAAGCGCTGCGACGGCTGAAAGCGCTGGAACAAGCCGTTAATGGTTTTGAGTTAGCGGAATTAGATTTAAAAATTCGTGGCGCGGGCGAACTGTCCGGTGTGCGGCAATGGGGTTTGTCCGACATCGCCATGGACGCGCTGAAAAATCTCAAAATGGTGGAAGCCGCCCGCGCCGAAGCCCAAAGAATTATTGCCGAAGACCCAACCCTAAAAAACTTTCCTGCCCTGGCCGAAAAAATCAACCGCGCCGAAACCATTCATTTGGAGTGACACAAAAGTCTCATCTTGCTTTTATTTTTATTTCGTGTATAGTGTCGGGGTCGTTAGCATTTCTCTCAGGTAGGAAGTTTTTTGACATCTTCTTAGCCAGGTGAGAAGGTCGTAGCGATATTTAGTAGTTATCATTTTCGTCACATGGCAAAGAAGTTGTATGTGGGTAATCTGCCCTACACGACCACCAATGACAGTTTGCGCGACGCGTTCGCTCAAGCGGGAACAGTTGTTTCCGCTAATGTCTTGATGGACAAAATGACCGGCCGCTCTCGTGGTTTCGGTTTCGTGGAAATGGAAGACGCTGACGCTGACAAAGCGATTGATGCCCTAAACGGCAAGGAGCTGGATGGCCGCAAAATCGTCGTCAACGAAGCTCGACCAATGGCTGAAAGAGCGCCAAGAAGGTAAGGTTGTCGGATATCGGATGTCAGATATCAGATATCAAAAAACGAAAGCCCTGTTAAAGCGGGGTTTTTGTTTTATTAATTTTGCCTTAGTTCAATTTTGTGGTAAATTTTAGCCACGGGTCCATAGTTTCAATGGTAAAATGTCGGTCTCCAAAACCGAAGTTCCCCGTTCGAGTCGGGGTGGACCCGCCAAGTGAAATTTTTTAAATTAAAAACATGACTGAAACAGTTTTATATAGAAAATATCGCCCGAAAAGTTTTAAGGAAGTATTAGGACAAGACCATATTGTCAAAATTTTGACCGAGTCGGTTAAGCTGGGCCACATCGCTCACGCTTATCTTTTTGCCGGTTCGCGCGGCACCGGCAAAACTTCGGTGGCGCGGATTTTAGCAGAAGCGGCCGGCGTTAGTAAAAACGACATTTACGAAATGGATGCCGCTTCCAACCGCGGCATTGACGATGTGCGGGCAATTCGCGAAGGCGTCTATGCTTCGCCCTTTGAATCAAAATACAAAGTATATATCGTGGATGAAGCCCATATGTTGACCAAAGACGCTTTTAACGCTTTGCTCAAAACCTTGGAAGAACCGCCAGCCCACGTAATTTTTATTTTGGCGACGACGGAAATGGAAAAACTGCCGGAAACCGTCGTGTCACGCTGTCAGGTTTTCAAATTCAAAAAACCCAGCCAAATCGCTCTGAAAGAACTGGTCGCCAATGTCGCTAAAAAGGAGGGCTTTGTCTTGGAACCGGCGGCGGCGGAATTAATCGCTTTGCTCGGCGACGGCTCGTTCCGTGACGTTTTAGGAACACTTCAAAAAGTTATCGGGGCATCAGCGGACAAGAAAATTACCGTCAATGAAGTGTCTGTTGCTACCGGCGCGCCCAAGGCGGAATTGCTCAATGAAGTGATAACAGCTTTAAATGAAAGTAACGCCAGCAAAGGTTTGGACGCGGTGCGGCGCGCCGGCGAGGAAAATATTGATATGAAAGTTTTTTTGAAATTGTTGCTGGCAAAATTGCGTTTTGTCTTGTTGCTCCGCCACGCGCCGGAAATGAAAGCGATGATTGCCGAAGAGGTTTCGGACGAGGATTTTGTTTTTCTCCAAAAAATCGCCACCGAAAAAGAGTCCAAAATTACCTCGTCAACGATTTTGGAATTTCTTAAATCCGAAGAATTTTTAGGCGTCGCCGCCGCGCCCTCTTTACCGTTAGAGTTAGCAATTTTAAAACTTTGTGAAAAAAAATAAAAGGACAGCGGCAATTACAAGGTATCCTTCAGACGCAAAGAGAAAAATAAACCACCGAGCATAATCAAACCAAGCACCAAGAAAATCATTTGGAAATCAATAAAAATCAACAGAGCGCTAGCGACTAATGGACCAACAACATAGGCGGCTGGTCGGGTAGCGCGATATAAACTGATGACATTAGCTTGGCTGCTTTGAACTTTTTTAAAAAAAGTTCTGTCCTCATTATTCTGTTCTATAAGTGGT
>CAZVQR010000007.1:0-19463 GCA_964629505.1 uncultured Candidatus Saccharibacteria bacterium | reverse complement strand
CGCCGCCAGTTTCGCAGACGCCAAATTTGTCCTGCTCAATTCTTTCTAGCGCTCCCTTGATTTCGTTGAAGCGGATTTCTAATTGTTTGAGAATGGCCGTTCGGTCCTCAAATTCACTGAAACTTTCTGCCACTTCATCGCGGTCCGATGGCAGAACATTGTTTTTTTCCGGCGTTGGTTGCCAATCCGCGGGATTGTCCGGATTAATCCGGCCAACGGTTTTCAGTTCCGCTTCCACTGTCGCTAGTTCCTCGGTCAGTTTGCCGCGAAATTTTTCCAACAAGTCTTTTTCCATTTTGAGCGCTTCTATTTTCATACCGGAATAATAACAAAGCGAATCATTAAAGCAATACCCTTTCCGCGTTGTCTCAACACATTTTAATGCCGAGCATGGCAAACTTTTCGCCAGTATCCAATTTAGTAAATAACCACTATGACAGTTATTTACTGCTTGGGTTTTGTTTTTATTTTTTTGATATATTTTTGTTAAAAAACGGCAAAAACACTTTGCGCCATTGATGAACTGTTCCATTTACGCCATTAATTTCCAACCCATCTTTGTTAAAATCTTTCGGAGGAATAGAATCATAATAGATTTCTAACTTTTCCGAACAACAGCCGCATTTGATTAGTAAACGAGGACTTTTTACTCCACCGCCACTTAAGCGAACTGCTTTACGCCGAGTAATTCGCAAAGGAAAACCGGAATCCCTGTCTGTTTCGATGTATTCAATCTTAGACATTGTTTTTTTGTCGTTTTAAATTACTGCGTTTGCTCGTAAGCTTCTTTAATTATTTCAAAAACATAATCAACATCACTTTCTTTATTAAATTTTATTTTACCGGAATAACCCCATCCGTGTGTGGTAATGTCCTCAACTAATTTTTGCGTATCCTTAGAATATGAAGGATTTTTTAACAAAATCTGCACAAATGTCGACTTAAACTCAAAACGCGCAAATTTTCTCGTTGATTTGTAAGTCACACCAGTTTGTTGTCCAAGAAGTTCTTCAACTTCTGGCAAATTTAGAACTTTTCCTCGAAGAGAATCCATCTTTGTTCTAACCTCCTCTGAATTAACAATTGTACGATGAAAATTCCAATCAAAAACTTTTACATCGCCACTCTCATTATCTATGGAGCTAATTATTTTTGTTGAAATCGATTCAACTCCCTCAAGATGTAAAACATCTGGTTCGTAATAAGAATAAGTAACGAGTTCTACATAATCTATATGCTTTGCCGCTCCTCTTATATACCTTCCAAAACCCTGAGCAACTAAAATAACACGGGGGCGATCCCAATTGACTTTTATATCTTTACCTAATCTGTCTGCAACCAATAATTCGAAATGGGAACGATTTTCAAGAAGCCAACTATAATAAAATTGCCCTTGCGTTAAAATCCTGTCGTCTTCATCCCATTTATACTCGATAATCACAGGAGAATTATCTTCATCTATTCCCAAGGTATCAATTCTGCCCTCGGGAATTCGATGCTCCTTATTAAGGAATCGAACACCAAGTAATTCCACGAGGTTGGCAGCAAAAAAATCTCTCAGATCTAATTCATTGCGGAAAAAATCACCACGATTTGATTGTATTGCTTTTTCTTTTGTAATCTTGAAAACTGCCATGTTTTTTGAAAAAGATACCGCTTTTAAATAATATCAAGAAATTTGATTATCCACAAATAAAACGACGTGGTACAAATTATTATATGGTATTATAGACATTATGAGTAAAACATTTAATCTATTGTTATTACACTACTCAACAGATAGACACCCAAGAACTTGGGTTGCGATTAAGGGTGAAAGAATGAAAAGCCTCACGAGAGAGCTAGAAAATGAGGTATTGAAAAACAAAAAGTTTACACGCGAAAGCTTAAGCAGAAAACTTGCCCAAACTCTTAATTGCGCACACGGAGTAATAAAAAGAATTCTTCAAGGAAAAAGTGAATTCTGCCCTATCCCGATTATTCTTGAGTTAATTAAGCTTAGCAAAAAACAAAAAACTTTTTTGTCTCGGATTGAAAATGATATAACCTTTCTTAAAATAAATTCTGCTTCTGCAAAATCGGTATGTGCCGTAAAAACACTTACGAGCACTCTGGCAAAAATTATTGGCGCTTTCATGGCGGATGGTAGTTTAAGCATACAAATCGTTTTCGCGGCTCCAACAGAAAAAGAACTAACCGAAATTAAAATGGCACTCACAAGACAAAATATTAAATACTCTATTGGATACTCAAAATCTCGCTTACAACATTACATATCAACTCAAATCACTGGTCAAAACATCGGCCCAATTAAAAATCTGTACCCTAAAAATATTTTAGTACAAACACATTACAATATTGAACTTACCGATGAATACAGGGACAGCGTTGAGTCTTTTAATGTATGGATGAAAGAAATATTTGGTGTGGAACCAACAAGTTTTCAACAAAGAAAAAACGCTTGGCGAACGATCTTTTCTAATAAAATAATCGCAAGATTTTTTATGCAATTTTTCGAGATAATGCCTGGACCAAAGACATTTACCGCTTATGAACCCATCCAAATACAAAAGGCGTCACTTGGAACTAGAAAGAGTTTTGCTCGTGGCGTGTTAATGTTCGATGGTTGTGTAACAAAAAGTGGGAAAATAACTTTATCCAGCAAAAGTAAACTACTCACTACTGCTATAGAAAATATCTGGGCAAAAGATGATATCGCCTACGGAAAAGCGACAGAAAACACTCGTGGTGAATGGATAATTTTCTCAACTTCTAAAAACAAAATGGCAAAGCTTTTGAATTACTTCGAGCCAAAAACTCAAAAATATAAACTCTTATGTTGGATTAACGGGGATAAGCATTTCACACCGATTATTAAAGACAACCACACACTCTCAGTAAAGAAAATAATACTATTGTTGAATAAAATAAAAAGTTGCGATGTTTCTTTCATAGAAAAATATTTCAAGTGTAGTTATGTTACTGTTCGAACATACCTAAATATTTTAAAAAAACATGGAAGTATAAGAATTTCAAATAAACCAAAAGTGTGGAGTGAACATATAAGTGATACGACAACATTACGTCTTGAAAAAAAAGCTCACGATAAAATCTTCAATAAAATTAAAGAGAAACTCGGGCACTACAAAAACGCCGCGGTAATTTTAGGTATTCATAAGTCAACAATATCAGCGTGGAAATTGCAAAAAATTAGAA
This sequence comes from uncultured Candidatus Saccharibacteria bacterium, assembly GCA_964629505.1. Lineage (GTDB taxonomy): Bacteria > Patescibacteriota > Minisyncoccia > Phycocordibacterales > DSPV01 > 2-02-FULL-44-35. The sequence goes on along the minus strand of CAZVQR010000007.1, from coordinate 16,247 downwards.
TTCCATTAAAAACTTTTCGTCGTCTTTGTGCTCTTCTTGAGGTTAACTTTAAAGATATTACGCAATCAATTGTACAAACAGATAGAGATATTATTGAGTTTATTTAACTTCTGGAGGAAATTCAGAAAATAATTTCCCCGCGATTATCTCTTTAATGGTGTCCGATAACCGTAAAATGCGCACTCTTATTTGTTTCGCGCTATCACGTTCTCGTAATGTAACCGTATCATTATCCAATGTTTCAAAATCCACCGTCGTAGTTGTAATCGTGCCAATCTCGTCCTGACGGCGGTAGCGCTTACCGATGTTGCCGTTGTCGTCAAACTCCACCGCGACGATTTCTTTTTTCAAAATTTTATAAACTTCTTGCGCTTTCCGCACAAGCTCCGGTTTATTACGAAGCAAAGGAAAAACGGCGATTTTTACCGGCGCAATTTTTGGCGAAAGTTTGAGAAAAGTTCGTTTTTCGTCGTTCATTTCATCTTCGGTATAAGCGGAAGACAAAATAGCCAGCAGAAGCCGGTCAACACCAAAAGACGGTTCTATGACATGAGGAATAAATTTTGTTTTGAATTCTTCATCCAAATACTCAAGCGATACACCGGAATTTTTTTGATGGGCAGACAAATCAAAATCGGTACGATAAGCCAAACCGGAAAGTTCCTTTCGGCCGAAGGGAAAGTCATATTCAAAATCAATGGTGCGTTTGGAATAATGCGCTCGCTCGCCGTCTGGCACCTCCAATTCGTGAATTTTATCTTTAGCCAAACCGAGCGCGTCGAAAAAATTCAAAGTAGCTTTTCGGAAATCCTCAAAACTTTTTTCCCAATCTTTGGGATTCACAAAATATTCAATCTCCATTTGTTCAAATTCCCGCGTTCGGAAGAGAAAGTCGCGTGGCGCGATTTCGTTCCGAAACGCTTTGCCTATCTGGGCGAGTCCAAACGGCAATTTCGGATGATAAGCGTCCAGGGCGTTTTTGAAATTGGCGAACATTCCCTGTGCCGTTTCGGGGCGAAGATAGGAAATAGAATCTTTGTTATCCATTGCTCCGATATTGGTTTTAAACATCATATTGAATTGCTGCGCTTTGCCGAGTTTGCCACCGCAATCGGGACAGAGGTCAGACCTCCCTCCAGATTTGAGGTCTAACCTCTCCAACTGGTCGGCCCTAAATTGTTTCTTACACTTATCGCACTCTACCATCGGGTCGGCGAAACCTTCAGCGTGGCCGCTGGCCTGCCAAACCTTTTGATTCATTATGATGGCTGCGTCCATACCGTACATATCTTCTCGGCTCTCAACAAAATATTGCCACCATGATTGCTGAATATTTTTTTTAAGCGCCAAACCATAATGACCGTAATCCCAAAAACCGGCCAAACCACCATAAATTTCCGAATTAGGGAAAACAAAACCGCGCCGTTTGCAGAGCGAGACGATTTTATCTAGTAAATCTGTTTGTTTGGCTTTTTCCATAAAATTATCTGACTACCTTGCCGTCTTCAAATTTTGCTTTGGCATCGGCGCGCAAATCGGTAGTGAGGTCTTTAACGCCGCTGTTTAACTTTTCGCCGGTCCAATCATCATCGCCGAGCGCTTTAATGTTATTCATCACCAAAGGCATGGAACTGATATGGGCGACGCTGGGCAAAATGGCAACTTGGAAAGAAACTGCCCGCGCTGGACCGGAAAAACCAGCCAAAGCCGAGACCTTGCCGACATTCCAGATGACCATGCCGCCCAATTGGTTGAACACCACATTTTCCGTTTGCGGACTGACCGCTCCTAAAAATCTGGCATACAGCGGCAGACGGCCGGTAACCGAAACATTGGCCAGGTCATTGACCGCGTTGGTGATTCGCCAAGTAATGGTATAAAAGGTCTCGGTGTCGGCCTTGGGCGGAATCGGCCCTTGGTTAACAAACGGCCCATCATAATAAGTAAGTTTGGCATCAAGCGACAATTCGGAAGAAATTTTTATTACCTTAGAGTCATTGGCGCTGAAATCCGATTTATTGCCGCCAGCTACGGTTTGACCTTTGACGGCGGCATTGATATTTATGATTGGATTGGTAATGCCGGCATTAATTAAGGAAGCCAAATCCAAAACAGTAAAATTCAAACTCAATGACGCGTTGGCGTCTGGTTCCAAGCGAGACAAATTATCAGTATTGCCTCGGTTCCAAATTACCGCGTTGTCAGTAGAACGATAATAACCGCTGGTGGTTACGGCTAGGCGATTGAAAGCTGAACCGGATAAGGTGGCGCTGGCTTCAATACTTTCAGCTGGCGTTGCCGAGTTGTTGTTCAGAAGCAAATCCGCTCTAATCTGACTGCCGGCGGTGGCAATGGTTTCTTTAGCAACGGCGTCGCCGTTTAAAGCGATTGAGACCCCGACGGCCGGCTTTTTCAAAGTAATGGCTTGATTAGTTGTCAAAAAAGCGGTGCCGATGAGATTTTCATCTTTTTTGTCTGCCGTGCCGACGGTAAAACGGAAGACTTTTTCTTCTTCGTTCTGACCTTCAAATCGGCCGCGGATTTTAATTATTCGCTTGCTGCCGGATTTCAAATCACCGAGCCGCCAAGTATTACCACCTGTGAGCGACTTGGGTTCAGAGCCGGAAAAGCTAAAACCAAAGCCGTATTCCGCTTTGAGCAAAAGATTTTCAATGACATTGGCTGAATTAGAGGCAATGGTAACGGTTAGTTCAAAAGGTAAGCCGGCCGAAATTCCCGTCGGCGCTTCAATCGCGACCGCCACCGGCGCTGAACTTAAAACAATTTCAATTTTTTTTTCTTTGAATAACAGAGCGCTGGAACCCGATATCCGGTATTCAACGGCAACGGTGATTTCTTTGGTTTCTTTTTCCTGACCAAACAGCACCGCTCGGATTTCCCGCCGGACGCTTTCACCAGTGGCAATCGCGCCGATTGTTTCTCTTTGCCGCAAAAATTCTTTGCCGACATCGTCGGCTTGGCGCGTGCCAACCGGAAATTCCACCACCAAATCTACCGCTTCCATCGCCGCGGGATTTTGATTATCAATAATGATAGTGAGCGGTAATTCTTCGCCGCCGCCGCTCGACACCGGACCGACCACGGTAATATTGACATTATCGCCGGAAATTGTTTGGCCGCCGCCGAGAAACATATAGCCGGCGAAACCGGCGGAAATCAAAAAGAAAACGGTGGCGGCGCTCAAAAAATATTTAGTCATTGAACTTCTGTTTGGCGCGCCCATAAAAAGATATTTGGACACTTGGCCATCTCCCCAATCGCCTTTTACTGCCGGCGCGCTGTCGTCTTGAAGAACGCGCCGCTCTTTTTCGCCGCCACCTTTAAGGGAATCAATTCTCTCTTGAAGTTTTTCTATACCGCTTTTTTCCTCTTCAGCGCGAAACATTCGGAGATTGTAGCATAAAATTTATCCAACGGAAATCTTGTATTTGATGGGATTTTCCAAGACATTTTTAATTGCGTTTAGGAAAACATCAAAGTCGCCAAGGTCTTTTTGTAGAATTTCATAAAGTTCCGCCGGAGAAATTTCGGCGTAAAAATGAACCAAACGATTTCGGTATTTTGCCATAGACAACAATTTTTCTTGGGCGAAAGTGTCGTCAACAATTCCCAATTCGCCCAACTTTTTAGCGATTTCGCCGTATTGCGTCGCTTCGCCGCCTGGAATGCGGGAAAGAATGTGCGAACCAATATTGAAAACGCCCTCCAACGCTCGGTGCAAATGATATTGGGCAAGTTTGTATCCGTCGCCGGATTCAAACTCCTTTTGTGACAATTTTGCCAAACGGGAAAGTTCCACAACTTCTTCTTGAATTCCGCCGACTCTTTTTAGTACCGTGTCTTTTTCTATTGGCAAGTTTTTCATTTTATAAGAAATTACGCCATGCGTGCTAGAGTCGCTTTTTGAAAGATTTCCCGAAGCGACGCGAAATCGGCGTAAGCAATCATTTCTCTTTCCTTGAAAGTTGCGAAAGCAAGCGGGTCGCCGTAAATCAATTGCCCGTTTTTAATCACATGCGCTTTGAGTTCCGCCGGCGTCTTTTCCAAAAAAACTATATCAATGTTAGTAAGTTTAGCGATATTGGCGGAAAGAATATCATAAAGTGAATTATAGAGATTTTTGCGTTTTTTTTCATCTTCAAGGGCCGCGCGATTGGAAACCAGCACGCCTATGTCATAGTCGCTGTTTTCCCTCGCCAAACCTTGGACCCGCGAACCGAATAGCACAAGAGCCGAGACCGGCAAGTCCCGTAGTTTTTTCTCATCGTCTTTGGAAAATTTAATTTTACTTTCCATAACGAGAGTATAGCATAAATATCATTTTTTGTTTACCTAAACGCCGCAATCAGCCGCTCAATTGCCTGTAAAATACTCGTTTAACGAGTGTCTGACATCTGTGATTTCACAAGCAGTAATTTTAATTTACTTTAGAGTGAATTTAATATAACACTCTGATAATTCAAGACGAGAACTTGTGGGTGATTTATATATCTATCTGTTATACCTGAATCATCAGCGAGAAGAGCCACTTTTCTGTTTTTGGAAGAAAAATTTTCTGCAGTAACATAAATAGAGATATCTCCCGCTTCGATAACGGGGTTTTTATGATCAATTTTTTTCATAAAGTCATCTTTTATCACAACCTCTTCTTTCATGTTTTCCAATATCGGCATAATCTCTAAAACAAGCTCACGGTAGTTATTCCATTTGTCATATGTTTCTCGGAAATGTCGGCATACCTCCGTTAGAATATGAGGTGTGATAAAAAACTTTTCCCATCTATTTTGAATCTTGATAAGATCGAAAAAATCTAGAATATTTTTGTAATCCGGCATTTCTTCAGACTTTTTCTTTGTCACCCTCGTTAAAATGTGCCCTTGTATAATTTTAAAAATAATTGAGGTGTCAATAATAATGCCGTTTCTTAAAAACGGCATTATTTCTTTGTCATAATCTTGTCTTCCCAAATCTAATAAAAGCATTTATTTTTAGTGTCACTTTTTGTTGTTTGCCGATGTCACTTTGAATTTTCCCTCCGGAACTTTTGCCTCACCCCCCAATTTTTTGAGAGTAACCGTATTATCATTTAGATTAACGGACGCCTTATAACGAGATGGTGAGGTGCTACCTAGTGTCTCATAAAAACTACAAATTATATCCCACCTCTTCGACTCTTGACCATTGTTCCCATTGGTAGGTACAAGTTCTTCAATGGCGAACTTTAAAAGACCTATGTTCCCATACACGGATTCAAATACCGCCCTCGTGAGTCGGATAGCCTGTATTGAAGCAGATTCGATAGTCATAGATTTAATAGTTAACTAACTTAGTTTTTATTATATCATCTTCCTCACTTTCTAAGTGTGGATAAGTCCAGACACACTACATCAAAGTAATTGAAAGTCAAACATTTCGTATTTACAGGTGATAACAAAATTTTTTTGGAGTAGCTTCTTATGGATCGCTTACCCCAATTTATTTTCCATCATCTTCAATGATTTTAACTTCATCATCGGTTAGACCGTATAGTTTATAAACTTTCGCGTCAATTTTATGGTCGGTTTTTTCAATTTCGGATTTTAGGAAATTCCACTTATCAGAATTTTCTGGTGTCTCGCGGAGTTCTTTATTGAGAGAAAGCATTTTATCTACCAACCCCACAACGAATTTCAACTGGGAATCATTGGCAACTTTTATTGGTAGATCTTTTAAGATTGATTGGGTAACAGCAATATTTGACGCAATATTTTTACTGATAAAACTAAAAAGACGAGAATTAATAATCGCTAGTATATATTTGATATCTAGTTGCTTTGGTAAAATTAGATTGTCTTGCAAAAAGTAATATCCAAAATCATCATATGCGGCAATAAGATTGCTACCTGTTATCATCCTCACGAGTAATTTTTCTTTTGCCTCAAAAACATCGACGCTTTTAGGTGCGGCCGCTTGTTTATTTTTCATCAGATCTGGTTTATACCAAATCCACTCGCCGTTCCATTCGTAGGTGTATCGCTGGACATTTCTACCCCTTAAAAGTTTTTTGCAATCACTATTTTCTCTTGATTCTTTAAGAAATTTCTTATCATCACCCGTTCTTAAACCACCGACAATATTTACGACATCTTTTAATGGGATGCTATCTTTAAAAACCTTCGTTAAAATCTGTTGAGCTTCGTCGCTACTGAAAGGATTTATCCCCTTCTTTGAATTAATAGATTCTTGATCTAGTTTGTTTATCAAGGATATTTTTTGGTCAATTATTTTTCTAATTTCTATAAGATTTTTACCCTCTTTTCCTTTCTGAAGAATCATAATCATAGTTGACACCAAAGCTTCTCCAAAGACTTGTTCTCCGCCAGAAGAAACCATTGATGTTAATTTGCATTCACTTAATATTTTCTTTCTTAATGACTTGAAACTCGGTGTTTGTAACCATGTGTCAGGTGTAATTAAACCTAGCAAACCTTCATTTTTTAGAAGATTGATCATCTTTTCAATAAAAAATGAGTAAATATCAGAATGATTGGTGTCTGTTAAATATTTATCCCAATAATATTTTCGTTCTTCATCATTTAGGTTTCGAGATTGTACATAAGGCGGATTGCCGATAACGACATCAAAACCGCCTTGTTTGAAAACTTCCGGAAATTCTTCTTGCCAGTTGAACGGTTTTTTGTCGCGATAATTTTTGCCAAAATATTTTTCTAACTCTTTATCTGTGCCAGAAATCAACGAATTGCCGTTCTTGATATTCTTATCCAGCGGCGGCATTTTTCTTCGTTCGCTTAAAGCATTGATAAGCAAATTGAGTCGTGTCACTTCTACTGCTTGCGGGTCTAAATCAACACCGAAAATATTTTCCAGCAGGATTCCGTATTTCACGGTAGAACTGTCAGCGCGATTCATAAAATCCACCGTATATTTTTCATAAATCACCTCCATCGCCTTAATAAGGAAAGAACCTGAACCGCAAGCCGGGTCTAGAATTTTTATCTTTTTTAAATCGGAAATGCTTTTACATTTGTCTAGAACAGGCTTCAAAGCGCTTTGGACAATGTAATCAACGATAAATGACGGCGTATAGTAAATCCCCTGCTCTTTGCGCTTGCGCGCGTCTTTTTCAACCACCAATCCCTTTTTTGCTTTGGCAAGTTTATGGCCAAGATAATTTTCATAGACCGCGCCGAGCACATCCGCCGGCATCGCTTTAAAATCGTATTCGTAATAACCCTTCTTGCCTTCAAGAATTTTTACCACATCTTTGGTGCCATCGCCGTAATCATCCCAGCTTTCAAAAGTATGCTCGTCAAAAATGTTGGAATTGTAAATATCTTTGAGCTCGCGAAATTTGCCGACCATTGTTTTGTAAAGTGAATTGTCTTTATCCCTCTTTGCTTCCGCTTCCCGCATCAGCGATTTCAATGTATCCGGTTCTATACCTCTATCTTCCGCTACCCGCAGGAAAATCAAGCGGTCAAGAATTTTTTGGACACCTTGGTCAAGTAAAATTGGGTCAACATTTTTGTTACAATCTGCGAGTGTTTTGGTTAAAATCTCCCGACATTTGTTCAGGTCTCTGTATAAAAGCTCACTTATCGGAACTCTGTTAAGTTTCTTACCAACCTTTTCCGCTTCGGTATCCAAGATTTTCTTCTGAAAAGAATCTTTGGAAAGCCACCAAAGCTGGTCAAATCGTTCAACATATTTATCCGCTGGTATTTCAAAGAAAAATTTATCGCTTAAATCCTTGTCTATTTCTTGAGCACAGAAAACCTTAATACTTTCAAAATCGGTGAGCACCGCCCAAGTGACACCCTTGTTCCAAGAATAACGAACCACTTGATTGGCAAAATCTTCGCGATGCAAATCGACCGAGAATTTTTTGGCTTCAAGAAAAAATTGAATCTTACTGTTCAAGAAAAAGCCGTAATCAGCACGGTCGCCAACTACAGTTTCCTCAGCGGAAACTTCCGATTTTTCTAACATATCCCAACCAAGCGCTTCAAAAAGCGGCTCTATGAAAATTCTTTTGGTGTTTTGCTCGTTGTAGGTCCGTAACCGACCAGCGGCTTTTTCGCTTTCGTATTTTACAACCAATTCTTTTATTTTCTGCTTGGCTTTTTCTCTGTCCATTGTGCCATCTTCTCATATTTTCAACTGATTCTCAACATAATTTAAGGAGAGAAGGTTGGGTTTGGTTCACCAAGTCTGACTTGGTATGTATCCCAAATCAGACTCTCGTCTTAACTTTGAGCGTAGCTCTTGCCTTAGCGGATAGCCCGCAGGCGAGCTTGCTTGGCACGATGTGGTGTAATTTTGCGAAGCAAAAGTATACCACAGCGGAAGCCGCCGAGGATTAAGGAAACCGGCCGCAGGAGCCGGTTTCCGCTATCCGAAAAGGTGAGGGCGAGCGATTATTTATTTTCTCGCTTCTATTATTTCCATCGCCACATTGCCCGGCACGATTTCGTATTTATCAAATTCCATCGTGTAGCTGGCGCGGCCTTCGGTCATACTGCGAAGAGTGGTAATGTAGCCGAACATTTCCGACAAAGGCACTTTAGCGCGAATGGCCTTATTCATTCCCCGGTCCTCAACACCTTCAATTTGCGCTCGTTTGGAACCGAGATGGCCGGTGACATCACCCATAAATTTTTCCGGCGTGACCACTTCCACTTTCATAATTGGTTCCAGCAAAACTGGTTTGGCTCGTTTGGCGGCATCCTGAAGCGCTTGCGAAGCGGCGATTTTGTAAGCGATTTCCGAAGAGTCCACATCGTGGTAGGAGCCAAAAGTCAATTCGCAAGAAATGTTGACCAACCGAAAGTCGGCTACCACCCCTCTGTCCATGCCCTCGCGGATACCTTTTTCCACCGCCGGAATAAATTCTTGGGGAATCACGCCACCCTTGATGGAATTAATGAATTCAAATTCGTCGTCGCGTTTGACATTTTTGGGAATTTTCGCGCCTTCAACAATCGGTTTGAGCGGTCGGACGGTAATTTTGACATGACCGTATTGACCATGACCGCCGGTTTGGCGGATGTATTTATTTTCCGCTTCGGCTTCGGCGGTAATCGTTTCTTTGTAAGCGACTTGCGGTTTGCCGGTTGACGCTACCACGCCGAACTCGCGTTTCATTCGGTCCACCATAATCTCAAGCTGGAGCTCGCCCATGCCCATAATAATAGTCTCGCCGGTTTCCTGGTCGGATTTAATTTTGAAAGTCGGGTCTTCGTCGGCCAGCCGTTTCAAAGCCGTACCCATTTTTTCCTGGTCGGCTTTGGTTTTCGGCTCAATTCTCATGGAAATTACCGGGTCGGTAAATTTAATCGGGTCCAAAACAATTGGCCTGTCCTCGTCGCAAAGCGTGCTGGAGGTTTTGGCTTCTTTCAAACCGACGGCGGCGGCAATTTCACCGGCAAAAACTTTCTTCACTTCTTCGCGTTTGTCGGCTTGGAGCCGAACGATTCGGCCCAGCCGTTCCTTTTTGCCAGTAGTGGAATTATAGATATAACTGCCGGCTTCCATTGAGCCGGAATAGACGCGGAAAAAATTCAATTGACCGACGAACGGGTCGGTTTGTAATTTGAACACCAAAGCCGAAAATGGCTCCTCGTCGCTCGCTTTTCTTTCAATTTGCTCGCCAGTTTTTGGGTCAACGCCCTTTACCGGTGGAATGTCCAACGGGCTGGGCAAATAATCCACTACCGCGTCCAAAATCAATTGCGTGCCTTTATTTTTCAAAGCCGAGCCGGCAAAGACCGGGAAAATTTTGGTTTCAATCACCGCCTTTCTAAGGGTTTTTTTCAAATTCACCAGTGAAATTTCTTTGCCTTCCAGATAAGCGTGCATCAGGGCGTCATCGTGTTCTACAATTTTTTCTACCAGTTCGGCACGGTATTTTTTCGCTTCGGCCAAAAGTTCCGCCGGAATTTCTTTTTCCACCACTTGCTCGCCCATTTGACCTTCAAAATAGTAGGCTTTCATTTTGAGCAAATCCACTACCCCTTGGTGATTTTCTTCCAAACCAATCGGGATTTGCGCCCGAACGGCGTTTTTGGAAAGCCTATCTAAAATAGATTTGTAGGAATTTTCAAACGACGCGCCCATTCTGTCTAGTTTATTGATAAAACAAAGCCGCGGCACTTTGCCCTCTTCGGCGTAACGCCAGTTGGTTTCGCTTTGCGGTTCCACGCCAGCCACGCCGTCAAAAACCACTACGGCGCCGTCAAGCACTCGCAAGCTTCGCTTGACTTCGGCGGTGAAATCAATGTGGCCGGGTGTATCAATAATATTAAAACGAACTTTCTGGGAAGTATCTTCTTTCGGCATATAAGTCGGATTCCAAAAACAAGTAATGGCGGCGGCGGTAATGGTGATGCCGCGCTCGCGCTCTTGTTCCATCCAATCGGTTACAGTGTCGCCTTCGTGCACCTCGCCGATTTTGTGGGTCATGCCGGTGTAAAACAAAATCCGCTCGCTGGTGGTGGTCTTGCCAGCGTCAATGTGGGCAATAATGCCGAAATTCCTTACCATATCTAATGGGTAGTCTCTTTGCATAAAAAACTAAATTATCTGGCGATATAAGGCAGAAGGGCCAAGAAGCGGGCGCGTTTGACGGCCAAAGCGAGTTGGCGCTGATACTTGGCGGCCACGCCGGTTTTTTTTCGCGGCATAATCCGGCCGTGCGGGTCCAAGAACTTTTTCAAAAGCTCCGTGTCTTTGTAATCAATATACTTAATATTATTTTGTGAAAAATAGCAAACTTTTTTCATTTTAGAATGGAATATCATCGGCGTTAATTTCTTCTTCCGGATATTGAATGGCACCGCCTTCTTCCTCGCCGTCTTTTTCTTTTTTCTTCACTTCCTTGCCCACCGCGCCGGCTGGTGCCGCAGTGTCGGTTGATTGAACAAAATTACTCTCGCCGGCGCGCGGTCCGAACTGGAAGCGCTCGGCCACAATTTCAGTGCGATATTTTTTCTGGCCACTGGTTTTATCGTCCCAACTGCGGGTTTGTATCCGGCCTTCCACAAAAACGCTCCGCCCCTTTTTCAAATACTGGGCGGCAATATCCGCCTGTTTGCCAAAGACCACAACATTATGATAGTCCACCGATTTTTGTTGGACGCCGTTTTTATCTTTGTAGACACGATTGGTGGCAACGGCGAAACTGGCCACTTGAGCGCCCGATGGCAACGCTCCCACTTCGGGGTCGCGAGTCAAGTTGCCAAAAATAAATGCTTTGTTGATATACATAAATTTATTCTACCACTAATTCTTCAATGGTTTTATCTAATTCTGCGGTGGTCATTTTTGGTCCAATCGGCGTTTCTTCTTTCTTGTTATTTTTTTCCAGCCGCGAACGGGATTTGCCGAAGAAGATTGGAGTGGTAACGGTGCTCTCGCGTACAGTTTTTACAAGCAAAAAACGAATTAGCTCGCCGTTATTTTTCAAAAACTCCCGCAAAGTTGTTAGTATTTCTGAATTTGACTCAAATTTTAGCCAGCCAAAGAAAGTCGATTCAAATTTCTTAATGGGATAAGCTAATGGCCGGGATTTAGGAAAACCCTCGCCAATTATTGCCGCGCCATTATTAACTAAAACTTCCTTAATCGCCGCGAAGGTTTGTAATAATTTTTCTTCGGCTAAAGCTGGCATCAACAAAAAACCCACTTCGTAGATGTGCGTTTCTTTGTCCGAGTCCAATTCCTGATTTTCTGCCATGGCGGCATCCTAACACGACAAATTAAAAAAGGCAAAAGAATTTTGGAGCAGGGCGGCGCGGACTTTTTCAAAGTCCGCGCCGCGGATTTCAGCGATTTTTTTAACCACTTCAATTACATGAATCGGCTCATTTCTTTTGCCGCGATGTGGCATCGGCGCCACGAACGGGCAATCAGTTTCCGCCATAATTTTATCCAACGGTAAATATTTTATGATTTCGTCGTAATCTTTGGTGAAAGTAATTACACCGGTGAAAGAAAAATAAAATCCGGCGCTCAAGAAAGGTTTCGCCTCGTCAATTGTGCCGGCAAAAAAGTGAAGATTACCGCGAAGACTCGTATTGCGTATCCCGTATTGCGTATTGATTATGTCAAAAGCATCCCTGTAGGCAGAACGGCCAACGCCATTACGCAAATGAAGCATCAGCGGCTTTTTTACTCCAATCGCTAACTCAATCTGTTTTCTAAATGTTTCTTCTTGTCTTTTATTCGTGTCATTCGCGTCCATTCGTGTATTAGTGTCGTGATAATAATCTAGCCCACATTCCCCTATCGCCACCACCTTCGGATGCGAAGCCAACTTTTTGTAAAAGTCGTAATCAAACTTTTCCCCGCGCGAAGTAAATTCCTGTCCGCTTTCACCAATCTCATCCTTATCATGAAAACTTTTGCCTGTATGAATCGGGTGGAGACCGACAGTCGCATAAACTCCCTCATATTTTTCCGCTAACTCTACCGCCTGTTTTGAGGTGTCTTTTTGCGTTCCGACGACATTCATAAAAACTTCGGCGTTCAAAGCGCGCTTCATCACCTCGTCGCGGTCTTTGTCAAAAGCCGCGAAATTCGGATGACTATGAACATCAAAAAATTTCGGGGTCATAGTTTTTCCAAAATTTCCAAATAAGTTTCAGGGGCAAATTTGGCCATTTTTAGGAAATTTTAGAAAGAATTACATCAACACCGGAATGTTTTGGCGTCCTTGCGCGACAATAAGCGGAGAAATTGGTGTTGCTCCATTTAATTTCCAGCCGAGATTTTTCAGAACAATTTTTAAGGTGCCTTTTCTTTTTAGTTCCTCAAAAAAGAGTTTCGCCGCTTCGGCAAACCGTGACCGCGCTTCTGCTAGTGTTTTGCCGCAAGTGGAAAGGTCAAGCGCCGGAGAATAAGCGACAAACTGATTGCCTTCTTTAATAAAAGCCACCGACAATTTTGTATTACTGGGTAATTTCAACATAAGTAAATATTACCAAATAAAATCCGAATGGGCAAATTCTATTTTCTTGGAAACAAGGGTTTCTCTGGCATTTTGTTTTCTTTTACCAGTTCCTGAATTTTTTTAGATGTTTCGGGCATAAAAGAATTTAAATTTTCTGCAATTCTGTATAATTCCTTTGCTAAAAAAGTGATTTGTTTTTTTGCCGCGATTTTATTGGTCTTTATTAATTGAAATGGTTTACTTTCCTGTATTTGTCCATCTAAATCAGAAACATAATAAAATAACGAATCCATTGCCTTTTTCAAATCAAAATCTTCTATTGCACTTTTGACCTCGGGCATCGATCTGACATCAGAGACATCAACGGGTGTATTGATAAACTGGCTGGACATTTTCATAATGCGAGAAACCAAATTCCCTAAACCATTAGCTAAATTAGCATTGTAGGCATTTTTAAATCTTTCCATAGTAAACGGTGAATCTTCAAATGGATGAAGTTCACGCGTAACAAAATAGCGCAAAGCATCGGTGCCGTATTCTTTCACAATTTCTACTGGGCTGACGACATTACCGAGCGACTTGGACATTTTTACTCCCCCTTCGCCGGTAACAAAACCATCAATCACGATTTGGCGCGACGGCGGGAGTTTCGCCGCTAAAAGCATCGCTTGCCACATTGCCGATTGTTGGCGCAAATTATCCTTGCCGCAGTACTGCACCATTCCCCCGCTTTCCACCTGCCACTTTTTGAATTTTTCCACATCATCGGGCCAGCCGATGGCGGAAATATAATTTACCAGCGCGTCAAACCAAACATACATTACATGCTCGGAATCATCCGGCACCGCTATGCCCCATGGCATTTTTTCTTTTAGGCGGGAGATGCTGAAGTCCTGTAAACCCCGCGCCACAAACAATTTTATTTCTTTGAAACGCTCGGCTGGCACCACGAAACCCAGACGCTGTTCATAAAGCGCCAAAAGTGGTTTTTGAAATTCCGAAAATTTGAAAAAATAATTTTCTTCTTCTATCTCCTCAATTTCTCTAGTCGGATGAAGCGGGCATTTTCCACCCTCAAGCTCGGAGTCGGTTTTTTCCAATTCGCAACCGACACAGTATTTGAGCTTGTAGGAATTTTTGTAAATGTAGTCGTTTTTAGCGCAAATTTTCCAAAACTCTATCGCTGCCTTGATATGATGTGGGTTAGTGGTTCGAATAAAATTTGGTTCCGAAAGATTAAGCAAAGGAATCAATGCCTGAAATTTTTTCGCCGCTTCATCAACATACATTTGCGGTTCTTGGCCGATCTTTTTCGCCGCTTCAAAGATTTTGGTGCCGTGCTCATCGGTGCCGGTATTAAAAAAAACCTCGTATCCTTGTGTTCTTTTCCACCGTGCGATTATGTCCGCGCGAATAAATTCCATCGCGTGTCCGATATGCGGCTCCGCGTTCACATAAGGCAAAGTGGTGGTGATGTAGAATGGTTTAGTCACTGTTTTTACTCCATCGGCAAATTGGTTTTGGCCAGACGGGCGATTTTATCCTTTTGGAAATCATTTAGATATTCCACCAAAGCGGTCGCTAACGGCACCGACAAAAGAATACCCAAGAAACCGGCCAGTTTAAAGCCGATGATAACTGCCAAAATCACCAGAATCGGCGACACGCCGACGATTTTTCTAACCACTAACGGGTAAATTAAATGATTTTCAAATTGCTGGACAATAATATAGAAGCCAGCGACTAGAAGACCTTTGGCCACACCGCCCATTGACAGCGCCACCAAAATGCCCGGAATGGCTGAAAGAATCGGACCGAAAACTGGAATAATTTCAAACAACGCCGCCAGAATGGCCAAGAGAAAAGCGTTGGGAATACCAAGGATCATTAAGCCCAAATAGACCAAAATACCAATAATGATGGCAAGCAACAGCTGGCCTTGCATCCAGTAGCCGATTTTTTTTTGCGTTCTTTGCCACAAATTAATCACGTAATTTTCATAACGCAAAGGCACGACGATTTTCAAAAATTTGGTAACGCCTTCTTCCTGTACCGCCAGATAAAAAGATAGGACAATAATCAAAACAAAACTCAAAACCCCGCCGAAAATCGCGCTAAGGGTTTGGAGAAAACCTTCAGTGGTGCCAGTCAGCGCCGAGCTAAAATTGGCAACGAGCTCTTTGAGCGAAAATTGCGGCGCCAAAGTGGCCTCTCTGCCACTAGACAAAATATTGGTGAATAAATTGTCACCCGAGGGTTGCCAAAAATTAACCGAGTCTAGATATTTTGGTAAAGTGCCCAACAAACCGGACAAGTCGTTCAAAAAAGTTGGCAAGAGAAAATAGAACAAGCCAGCTAAAATCAGACCAAGGGAAATGTAAATAACGACTACCGACAGCACCCGCGCCACGCCGTACTTTTTTAACCAGCGAATCATTGGTTCAATCGCCGAGGCGATTAAGACGGCAACCAGCACTACCAGCACGATGTCGCGCAGAAAATACAATAAGAAAAACAAACCGACCACGATTATCGTTTTGACAATAGCGCCGGCGCTGATATTAAAATTCATTTGTCCCGACTCGTTAGCCATATTGATATTCTATCAGTTTTGTAAAAAAATGAAAATCTGTTATTATATTTTTATGCTTATTCCAACAGTTATTGAGAAATCGCAGTTTGGCGAGCGGGCTTATGATATTTATTCCCGACTTTTGCGCGAGGGTATTATTTTCCTTGGCGGGCCAATCGACGACAATGTTGCCAACATTGTGATTGCCCAGCTGTTGTTTTTACAAAGTGAAGACCCAAAAAAAGACATTTCCCTTTACATTAATTCCCCCGGCGGTTCGGTTACGGCGACCTTGGCGATTTTGGATACGATGAATCACATTAAAAATGATGTTTCCACCGTTTGCGTTGGCGTGGCCGCTTCCGGCGCCGCCATCATTTTGTCGGCCGGGAAGAAAGGCAAGCGGTTCGCTCTGCCCAATTCCGAAGTGATGATTCACCAGCCGTGGGGCGGTACCGAAGGCCGGGCTTCCGATATTGAAATTACCGCTCGGCACATTTTGAAAATGCGCGAAAATCTTAATAAAATTCTGGCGAAGAATACCGGTAAAACGACGGAACAAGTGGAAAAAGACGCGGACCGCGATTTCTTTATGTCGGCCGACGAAGCCAAAAAATATGGCCTGATTGACGAAATTCTCAAAAATAAAAACTAAGCATTCGCTCGCCCTCGCCTTTTCGGATAGCGGAAACCGGCTCCTGCGGC
>CAZVQR010000006.1:18344-19807 GCA_964629505.1 uncultured Candidatus Saccharibacteria bacterium | reverse complement strand
TAACGCGGGCGATATTATTTTCTTCGCTGGCTTCAAAAATGGAGTTGGCCGGGTCAACATTGATGACAACGATGTTGCCATCTTTTTTTTCCACGATGTCAAAACCCAAAGTGAATTCAATCCGGTCGCCGGGCAAAAGCGAAACCTGGCTGTTAGCGGAATAAATGTGTGAAGGATAAGTCGGTAGAACAGCGTTGAAATACCATGAACCGGTTTCTTTGGTGCCCAAATTTTCCACCGAAAAACGCACAGCGATTCGGTCAATGGAACGCAAGGAAGTGGTGGCTGTCCAAACATTGGTAATTTTATCAATCACGCCGGTTTCCAGAATTTTCACCGCCAAATCGGGCTTGCCAACATCTTTCACCAGTTTGGGCGGATTAATTAATTGCAGAGTTTCAACTTTTTGACCGGCAGTTTTTTCGGTCGTTTTAACTGTCGGCACGGTGGATGGTTTGATTATCGATTCAATCACAATGGGGGAAATTACCGACGCCACGGAAACGGTTGCCGGCGCCGAATAAAGCGAAGCAAAAGCCGAAGGTAATTTCACACCAATCATAAAGCCGGCAAAGGCGCCGGTGAGCAACAGGGCGGCAAAAATCGTATTATTAATGATTTTGAGATAATTCATAAATTTCATAAAAATTGACATTTTTTATAAATAATGTATATTGATGGAGCTTATCATTAATTAAATAATTGTCAAGTCATGAAATCTTTACCATTTTTAATTCTTTGGTTGGTGGTTTTCGCCGCTAGTTATACTTTGCTCGTGGTCGCTGATTTGGCGCCCATTGAAGTAAAGGAAATGAACGCGGTGGTTTTGACATTGTTCGCCAAAACGGAAAATGCTGCTGGCCCATTGACGGCTAATATAAATTCCAAACCGAAACCGACAACCGATTTCTCCACTGAGCCACAACCAGTCCGCTTGGTAATTGAAAAAATTGGCACCGACGCGCCGGTGGAAAATCCTCAAAGCCGCGACATCGCCGTGTTAGACGCGGCGCTGCTCAAAGGTGTGGTTCATTATCCCGGCTCCGGCTCGCTGGAAAGTAATACCAATATGTTTCTTTTTGGCCACAGCACTAATTGGACTGCCGTTCACAATCAAGCCTTCAAGTCCTTGAATCGGCTCGGCGAACTTCAATTGGGCGATGAAATAAAATTGTTTTCTGACGAGAAAGAATACACTTACAAAGTGACGGCAATTTCGCTGGTTGACCAAAACGAAGCGTTGGTTAAGTTTGAAGCGGGTAAAAGAAAACTAACTTTGTCCACTTGCGACACTTTCGGCAAACGGGACGCTCGATTTGTGGTAACGGCGGACTTTATCGGCGATAGCTTGATTAAATAATGATTATCTGTTAATACAAAACCATGAAAATTACCCATTTAATCTTTTTTGGCATCATTATCGCTTCAGGGGCGCTAATTTCCGTTACACCGGCTTTGGCTTG
>CAZVQR010000006.1:8691-18334 GCA_964629505.1 uncultured Candidatus Saccharibacteria bacterium | reverse complement strand
TGGGTTGGAATTTGCAGGGTGCTTGCGCTGGTCTGCCAGCCGAAGTCAATATTGGCGAAACCGTTACTTGGACTGCCAGCCAAACTTCCACCGCTACGCCGGGCGACGGTACTTATTACACTTGGCAATGGTCGGGCGATGAAAGTTTGTCCGGTGCGACTCAATCAATTTCTAAATCTTACGCCACCGCCAATGTCAAAAATGCCTCGGTAAAAATTTCTTTGGTAATCACTCCGAGCAATATTGAAACAATTACCAAAACTTGTTCAATAACAGTTAAAACTCCACCCCCACCGCCAGAGAATCCTCCGCCCGAAGAACCTCCACCTTCTCAACCGCCTTCCAATCCACCGCCCAGCGGTTGCTCCAGCAATTGCGGCGGCGGGGGCGGCGGGGGATTGAACCAGCCGACCGTCGTCTTATTCCAAAAAGCGGTTAAGGCGCCCTTGGCTTTCGTTTATCTTTCCCAAATTCCTTACACCGGTTTGAGCGGCACAGGTAAAATTTTATTGTTCATCATTGGCTTAGCTATCTGGAGCGCGTTGGTGGTTTACGCCTTGCGTAGCCAAAAAACGACGAAAATGGCCGAGCGACTGGTTGCCAATATCCGCGGGCGTTTTACACCGACCACTAGCACGATTTTCCAGCCGGCTGAAAAATCGATGGCTGATTTTGAACTAACCGACGACCTGTTGCTGGATGTTAAACCAATGGAATCCTTGCTGGCAGTGGAAGCTAAAAAGGAACGGACTTTGATTTCGCCCGATGGTTTGAAAACGGTAATTGAAACCGCCGCGGCCAAAGGCGAAGAGCCGCTGGCCACGCTCGGTAAAATGATTGAGAACGCTAAAAATAAATTTCCACGTGAGGACGGCTGGCTATTGTTAAATAAAGAAAAAATTGGCGCTAGTTTATCGGCAACCAATGTTACCGTACCCGCTTACGGCACGCCGGAAAAAATTACTCCTAACATTCCAGAAACACCGGTGGCAATGGCAACTCCGGAAATTCCGCCCGTTGCCGACCAAACGACGGAAATCAATACTTTCGTCAGTTTGCTAACTCGCGGCGATGAAAAAGCCGTCGCTAATTATTTGCGCGTTTTGCGAGAAAACGGTAAATCTGTTGAGCGTTTTATTCGCGAAACGATTATGGAATTGGATAGCGCTTACCGGGCGCGGTTAGAAGGTGAAAATAATAGAAGTAATTTTGTCTTGTCGCAAATCATTTCCCGTTGGAGTGGCGAAAAAACCGAAGAAGTTATCGGCATCTTGCTTTCCATTATTGATAAAAATTACAAAAATTCCGCTATCGGCCTGAAATTGGCGGTGATGCGAATTGCGGAACTCAAGGAATAAAATTTCGCCCGGTAGCTTCTCTTGAAAGATTGCGATTTAGCAAATAGCTACCATGGTAGCTATTTGCTGTTCATGGGCTTGACAGAAATATTGGTCTATGATAACCTATTGACAGTAAATTCCTAATCGTATGGTTAGGTCGTTCTGAACCGCTTTAGCGGCAAAGAGTAAGGGTGTAAGCGCGCGCACCAACTCACGCGCAAGTTCAATGAAAGGAGCCGTATGGCTACCGAAAAAAATTATATTACTGATGGCCCATCTAAGTGGGATTTTGTGTTATCAGCAGCGGATGGTGACAATGCCCATCGACGAATCGTTAACTTTGAACTGGACGTCGACCATGGACGTAAGTTGCTGGTAAACAACATCTTGATTGATGGTTTGGAAAGGGAAGATGGGTCTGGTGAAAATTGGTTGTTCGTTGGACAATATTTCTATCGAACAGTGGCAGCCAAAAAGATAAAAGGATTTTATTCTACCAAGACTCGCCAAGGATGGTTTGAGTTTGTCGGTGAGTAAAACAAAGCCGCTCTCTTGCGAGAGCGGCTAAATTTTTTCCAAAATTTCTTTTTGGAATTTCAGAATAAGTTCGTCGACAGAAATCTGGCCGAGGTTGCCTTTGTCACGACTTTCCAAAGTAACTTTGCCAGCGGAAATTTCTTTGTCGCCGATGACCAGCCAGTAGGGGATTTTTTGGATTTTGACGGCCCGGACTTTTTTGCCGAGCGTTTCGTTGCTTTCATCCAACTCGGCGCGAATGTTTGCCGCACGTAAAGTTTTTTCCACTTCCTTGGCAAAAATTAAATGCGCCTCACCAACCGGTAAAATTTTCACCTGTATTGGCGACAGCCACAGCGGAAAAGCGCCAGCGAGGTGTTCAATAAGAAAACCGATAAATCTTTCATGGGTACCGAGTGGCGCGCGATGAATACAAAGCGGTGTTTTTTCTTTGTTATCTTTGTCAGTATAAACCAGCCCGAATCTTTTTGGCACGGCAAAATCCACTTGGTTAGTCGCCAAAGTAAATTCGCGACCGATAGCGCACCAAACTTGCACATCGATTTTTGGTCCGTAAAAAGCCGCTTCATTTGCCACTTCCTCAAAGGAAATTTTTGACTCAACTAAAACTTGCCGCACCATGTCTTCAGTTTTTTTCCAAAGTATCGGTTCATTAACGAATTTTTGCCCGAGTTTTCTCGGGTCATGAGTTGAAAAACGCATTACATATTTTTTAATGCCGAAAATTTTGAAATACTTGAGATACATTTCGTTCACTGCCCGAAACTCATCGGCAAACTGTTCCTCGGTGCAATAAATATGGGCGTCATTCATTTGAATCATCCGGGCACGCATTAATCCGAATAACTCTCCCGATTTTTCATGGCGATAGAGAGCACCATATTCGGCAAGACGAAGCGGCAAATCGCGATAACTTCTTGGTTTAGCGGCAAAAATTTTGTGGTGATGCGGACAATTCATCGCCTTCAAATAATATTTTCCGCCCTCATACTCCATCGGCGGGAACATACTGCCTTCGTAGTATGGCAGGTGACCGCTTTTCTTATACATTGACTCCTTGGCGATATGCGGCGTACGCACTCGTTGATAACCAGCGGCATTTTCCGTCTCTCTGGCTAATTTTTCCAATTCTTCGATTATTATCACGCCATTTGGCAACCAGAGCGGTAAGCCAGGCCCAACATCTTCGTCAAACATAAAAATTTCCAATTGTTGCCCGAGTTTCCGATGGTCGTATTTTTCCGCTTCTGCCAATTGCTTTTCATAATCTTCCAGTTCTTTTTTAGTCTCAAAAGCTAAACCGTAAATACGACTGAGCATCTTGTTTTTTTCATCACCCCGCCAATAAGCGCCGGCAATACGAGAAAGTTTCCACGAGTTTAGTTTGATATCTTTACTAGGATTTTCAACATGACCGCCTCGGCACAAATCAGTGAACTTACCGCAGGTATAAAAAGTGATTTTCTCTTTAGCGGCGGCGAGTTCGTTTATAAGCTCCAGCTTATAGGAATTGCCGGCGAAAATTTTTCGGGCTTCTTCCGCCGAAACTTCTTGGTGTTCAAATTTTTTCCAACTTGGTAAAAGCTCCTTCATCTTATTTTCAATCCTGGATAAATCGGTATCGGAGATTTTTAAGTCACCGAAGTCGTAATAAAAACCGTTATCAATCGCTGGACCAATAGTATTTTTCGCTACCGGATATAATTCTAAAACCGCCGCCGCTAAAAGGTGGGCGAGCGAGTGGCGTTTATTATCCAAATTTTCATTCCTTTCCATAACTAAAATATAGCAAGAATTTAGTTTAAGGGCAAAGAGTTAAACAAAAAAACCGCCCCGAAACGAATCGGGGCGGATGAGCAATTACCAACGAAATTTGTCGAATGGTTCGAAACTACTACCAGCACGACGCAACGCCCGATGGATAAAGCGAAACCAGGCGTCTTCAGGCACTGTAGACCGCATTCGGTGGATTTTTTTTAATTTCTCCACCAGCTCTAATTTGCCCGGTTGGTCTGGTAAGGCCTGGGCATCTCTAATGATAGTCCTTGTTGTTTTGGGCTCGTCAATGATTTTTGATTTCGCTAGTTCGCGGAATTTTCCTAGGGAATAGCCATTTGGTATCATTGACCGGTGCAGAGGTTGGACAACATGAGTCATATTGATTTCCATATTTCCGATGATTTCGTTTGTACTTGTTTTTCGGGAACTTTGAAAAAGCCCCGACCAGAGAATATATAAGCACAAGCTAATTTTGGCGTCAAATTTTCAAAATGGCAAAGTGTGGGTAAGTTTAGTTTCGGCGCCAGCGACAATTTTTTCCCAATGGTTGGTGTCTAATGGAATTTCTTTGATAACTTTCCCGTCGTGATATTTGAGGTGATGATTTTTTAAGACGTATTCGTAAAGTTCTTTGGTAATCTTCACATCTTCAATACAATAATCAATAACCTTTTTAATTTCGCCGGCTCGCCACCAACGCACCGATTCGGTGCCGTCACCGGTTTTTTTTCGTCCCAAAGTTGCTTCCGCCAAAGTGTCTAATTTAATCCGCCGACCTAAAACTTTTTTAACTTCTTTGAGTAAATCCACGCCGCGGATTTTTGAAAGGTCGCCGGAATAATATTTGTTGAGTAGGGGAATGTCAAAATGGTCGGAATTAAAACCGATAAGCAAATCGGCTTTTTCCAAAATCGGCCAAAGTTCAGACAGTTCTTTCTGGGTAAAACTTTTGTATTGAGCGTCGGCGGAATCGTAAAGGCAAACCACCGCCAAGTCCAAAGACACCGGGTCATTTTTACCGGTATCAGAAAAATAATTGGTCGTCTCAATGTCAAAAAATATCTTCCTCATTATTTATTTTTTAACGACAGATTGTGCGTGACCAAAAAGTCCCGAATGGTTACATCGCCCATGCCAAAGCCCACAGTCGGCACCAGTTCGGCATCAAACATTTCAAGTAGATTATCGTAGCGGCCGCCGCCGAAGAGCGAACGGCGGTTTTCCAAGTTAGTGTCAAAGACTTCAAACACCATGCCGGTGTAATAGTCAAAACCGCGAGTAATATTGGTGTCAATTACGCAATTCTTTATGCTTTTTGAACTGAGTTGAGTCATTAATTCATCGAGCATTTTGCTGCTTTTGTTTTTTTCTAGATAATTTAAAAACTGCCCTGCTTTTTCCTCACCTAAATCTCTGATCAAATCTTGTTTTGGATTATCATTCTTTTCCCAATTATCCATTGTCCTCATCACAGCTTTTCTTGTGCTATTTGAAGCGCCACCAATCGCATCTATCGCTTCGTCGAAGCGTTTTCGATCATTTATCCGAACTTGAAAATCCTCGTCTTTCGCGCCGAATTTTTTCATAATGTCGTAAGCCAGCTTTATAATTTCAACTTCTGCCTCAATGCCAGCAATACCCATGAGATCGCAATTCAACTGCCAGTGTTCACGTCGGCGGCCGCGCTGGGAACGTTCATAACGAAAAACATTCGGGATGGAATACCAACGAATAGGAAATTTTAGAGCCTTGCGCCGGGCCGCAATCATCCGAGCGAGAGTCGGCGTCATTTCCGGCCGCAGAGCCACCTCGCGGTCGCCCTTATCCTTAAAAACATACATCTGTTCGTTGACAATTTCATCGCTGCCCTTGCTTCTGTAAAGTTCTGCGTATTCAAGGATTGAGGCACTGTATTCAACATAACCAAATTTTTCCGCCACGCTTCGCCAAACGGAGAAAAGATAATTCTGAACCGCCATATCCGACGGATAAAAATCTCTCACTCCTTTGTATGGTTCCGTAGAAAGCATAACCATATTTTAACCCAACTGTGCTTTTTCACAATAGGCCTTGACAATGTGAGAAAATCCAACGCGCCGAAACAATTCATTTGGAGTAACTATATTTCTGGAATTTGCTCTTTTTTCATTCTTTCAACATAAGCTGCAAACTGGTCGTTATCTATTACTCCTCTACCTCTCAATGATTGTAACTCCGTATAAACTCCGGATTTCCATTTTAGTTCTTCATTGTCCCAAGTATTGCGCATCGCGTTTTCTTGGGTTGTCAGCGTACCGTCCATTTCTTTTTGCCCAATAAGACCCGCCTCTTTCATCTTGAGCAATTTATTGAGAGGGCAACCAAAATTCCAAGGGATAAGGCCATTACTATCCAAAAGCTCTTTGAGACTCCTCATTGCTTTTAAATACTCTCCGGACCTATACAGGTTGAAAGCAGAAGCAAACCTATCCTCATAACGGACCCTTTCCTTATCGTTCAATCGATTCTGGAAATTCGTAAAATCAGGGGTTTCAACCAGCGCACTCAATTGCTCGCACTTCGCCTTGAATAATTCCATCTTTTTCGCTTCTGCGGCCCCCGGGTCGTTTGCGCTTAACTTTAGGACTTCAAGGTACTCCTCTCTTGTGATGTCTCCGTCTTCAACCAACGGGACAATTTCTTTGGCCATCCGAACTTTTTTGTCAGCTTCGCGACCAAGTTCCCAACTTTTCTTCATAAGAGGAACCATGTCACGGAAGTCACGATACTGGAACCTAATACTCGGGTCAATCATTTCTTCGTCAAGTTTTGCTTTTTCAAGTTCTGACATTACGCCCGTTTCAACCAGCTCTGTTTCCCTTTGGGCATAATCTGAATACCATCCTCCAGCATAATTGGACTCGGGATGTCTTTTGTCCACCGAAGATTCCCACAATTTGTCTATTTCCTGATACACGGACTTTTCTGCCTCCTTGCTTTCAGTGGCAGGAGCTACAACTTCTATGGGTTGTTCATTTTTAGCTTGCCTTTTTTCTTTCTCTTGTTCTTGGGTGGATTTTTCTTGCTGAACTATGTTTTGAAATGATTCAAATTTTGGCATATTTTTTAAGATAACTTTTAATACTAAGAGTTTACCCTCCCCAGCATTTTTGTCAAAACAAAAAAGTGGACAACCCCCATTGTAATTAGGAGGAAATCTACTTACTGACCGGCTGATAGAAAAAAGCTAGACCGGTCAGCGTGGCAATAACTATTCCGAGAATGATGTAAAGAATAATTGTTGTAGTAATCATGGTGATTTTTATTTATGCCGCATCGTATAAACAAAACCAACGATGGTGGCTATGCCAATAATTATATAAATGATTAGAATTTGATCATTCATGTTAGCTTGATTTTAGCATAATCACGCTGACTGTAAACAACACCATTGCCAGAATTGATCCACCAACAAAGGTGATAACATCTACCGAACCGGCAACATTTGGCATGAAGAAACCAATTACCACAGAAGCAATCAGTAACTTGGAGACATCGCCGAAAAACTTGGAAATAGATTCCACTTGTTCCTTGTTAAGTTTGCCAGTCATTTTCATAAATGATTTTATTGAATTTTACGCAATCTCGCAGATGCCGGCGACGCAAGCTAATTCCTTTTTCAAGTCGGTTTCGTTTTGCTTTTCGTAAGAAATTATTTTGGAAAAGTCCAAATGGGCCAATCGTTTCGCCAATTCGTAATATTTCTTTTCGTCAATCGGTTCATAAGGCGCTAATTGATAGACATGATTGTCGCGCGGCAAGAACGATAAGCCGCCGATAATGTCCCAATTTTTGTAAAGCCAATCGGCCACCGCTATCCATTCGTCATCGCCGACCGAAACTGTTACTGACGGATTGTGTTCGGTGTATTTGGTCTTGACGATTTTCCAATGTTCCAATTGCTCAATAGCCGACAAGTCATCTTTGAAAATAGAATTAGCTGGCGCTTTGACCGGAAATTCCAAAACAAAAGTGGTGGCGCTTTCCATGGCTTGGCCGACTTCCGGATAAAAAGGCACGCCTTGGTCTTTCAGCATTTTGAATAATGAATCGGTAGCGGCGATGCGAATGCGACGGATGTAATATTGTGAATGGCGTGGGTGCATACCCGATGAGCAGTCCACCATTTGAGAAAGGGTGCCCGATGGTTTGACGCAAGTGATGGCGGTGGAAACGCTGATGCCAAAGCGCTTGGCGTAAGTTTGATTAACCTTAATCGCTTCTCGGCGCAATTTTTCCAAAACCTCTGGTTGGCGGACCACTGGACAATCCCACTGGCCAGTGATGGAAACACCGAGCAAGCGCTCTTCATCACAGTGTTCTTTCCATTCTTTAGAAAGATAGGGAAAATTGGTTAATGAAGATTGATAAGTGCCGAGAATAGCGGCGACGCGAATTTTTCTCAATAAAGATTTTTCGTCATCTTCGGCTCGCGCCACCACTTCCGACAAATTACAAAATTGTTTACTTTGTAATAAAATCTCGCCGCAGGGATTAGTGCCGACAGGACCAATGATATTGCTATCCGGAGAAAAATAGCCAGCGTGTTTTTGTTTTAAAAGTTTTATTCGTCGTTCCGGCAATTGTTTTGCCAAACCGCCGCGGTTGAAAATCCCTCGTTCACCCGAACCGCTCATTGCCAAAGCCAGCCATTCTTGGAGAAATTCGGCATTGGTTGGTTTTTGATTATAGACGGCGGAATTGTTGGCTAGACTTCTTTGCGGGTCAGTGATGTAAAATTGACCTTTCTTGGAATCGCGAATTTCTTGGTCGTCAAAATCGGAAAGTGAAATCATGGCGCTCCGACGGACACCGCCGGCGACAACGCAATCGCCAATCATGCAAATAATGTCATGGACATCCAAAGTCGTCAGCCGTTTGCCTTGCCGTTTCAGCATTTTACCGCGAGTGAAATCCAACAAACGGCGCAACGGGTCGGGTCCCGACGCCTTACCGCCCATTGTTTTGAGCCGGGCGCCGGCCGGTCGGATTTGCGAATAATCAAATTCCACTTCCTGGCCTTCCGCCCAAGTTTTCATACCGAAAGTTAAAGCGTCAGCCCAACCCTCTTTGCTGTCAGATATAGTATGAGCTGGTAATTTTTTGCCGGTTTGTTGATTGATTTGCGGAAACTTGTGAACATTCTGGCTTTCCACGCTCCAACCGGCGCCGGTGCCGCACATTGACACATACATAATTTCCGCCAAATCCTGGAATGATTGCGGCGCGATGAAAGAGCAGTTGTAAGCGCAGATATTGGTTTTGGCCGCCGCGTTGCCGGCGAATTGAAGCAAACGCATTGAAGGCATTGCTTCCTGCCGAAGAATTACCTCGTGGACTTCTTTATACTCGCTTTCTTTTAATTTCTTGCCCAAATTTTCCCGCATAAAATTGAGGTAGCGAGCAACTGTTTCTACCCAGGTCTCGCGCCGGTTCTCATTGTCAATCCAACGGGCGTAAGTGCGATAATAAACGAACTCGCCGAGAGAATTTCGGAAATATTTTTTGCTTTCAGCCGCTAATCTCCGGACTTGTAGCGGTATTTGGAGACCTTTTTCGCGCATTCGGGCGCGTTTTTCGCGATAAAGAATGTAGGATTTGGCAGTTTTGACGTAATCGGAGAGAATTAATTCCTTTTCCACTTCATCTTGGAGACCTTCCACGGTCGGAATGAAATTTTTATGTTTTTTGGTGATGCGCAAAAGTTCGGCGTAGACCTTGTTAGCTATCAGACCGGCTTCTTTCTCACTACCTTCGCCAGTTTGGAGCATTGCCTTATAGGCGGCGAGTTTTATTTTGTTAATATCAAACGGAACGATTGAGCTGTCGCGCTTCTGAATTTTTTTTACCAGCTCAACCTCTCTCTCCAAGTCGCGTTTTATTTTTGTCATCATAATTTCACCATTCTACCCGAAAACTTTTTTCTGAGAAAGGTGGATAAAGCACGC
>CAZVQR010000006.1:0-8681 GCA_964629505.1 uncultured Candidatus Saccharibacteria bacterium | reverse complement strand
CGGGAACAAAATTTTAGAAATGTCCATATCAATTTTTTAATTTCGCGGTGTCACCGACGGATATTTTATGTTTTTTGGCGAAATCGGCAGGGACTTCTAAAACATAAAGCGCCGGCGTGGGCGGCGTGAACACTTCGGGATAAGAATCGGGTGTGGCGTTTTCTTTGATGGCGACGATTTGGTAATTTTCGTTTAGCCAAATGATGTCAATCGGAAAATTCATTTCTTTCATCCAAATGCCATGAGTATCGGCATAAGGAAAAATGAAAAACAAGCCGGAATTTTCCGCTAAAGTCAGCCGGCCGCTCAACCCTTTGGTTAATTCGGCTGGTGTTTCGGCGATTTCTATCGCTACCGTCGCGTCGCTAATTTTCAAAGAGGTGTTTAGTGTCGTTGGTTGAACGGCCGGCCGCCAGAAAATCACCAATAGTAAGAGCAAAGCTAAAAACCCCAAAATTTTTTTCACTCTTTCCCATTTCACCAAATTATTTTAACACGATACTCCGTTATCCACAGCGCTTGTCTTGGTTATCTATGATATATTGTTGCGCTTGTTTATATAAATTTATGACCTTAACACCAAAAATTCAAAAAGCTATCAACCTCGCCGCTCGGTTGCACCGCGAACATACGCGGATTGGTTTGAATTTACCTTATATCGTTCATCCTTATTCAGTTGCTTGTTTAGTGTCGGAATATGATGATAACGAACACCTGATTTGCGCCGCCTTGCTCCACGATGTTTTAGAAGATGTGGAGGGTTATAATTTTAAAGAACTGCGCCGCGATTTTGGCGATAAAGTAGCCAAGTTGGTAAAAGAGGTAACCGAAGACCGGACCGATTTGGAAGAAAGTTGGACTTTGCGCGACAGTTGGAAAAAAAGAAAAGCTGTCTATCTAAAAAGTTTGCGTTCGGCTTCCAAAGAAGCGCTGTTGATTTGCGCTGCCGATACCACTCACAATTTGCAATCGCTTAAAGAAACCTATTTGCTGAATAATAAAAAAGCCATCAAAAATTTTCAGGCTTCAGTGGAAGATAAAGTGGTTTTTTACGGCAAAGTCGCGGCGGTTATTTCCAAGCGCTTAAAAAGCGGCATCGTTTTAAGATTGAATGCCGCTTACAAAGAGATGCATGATATTTTGGCGGAGGGACATTAATTGATACCAAATTCTTTCTCGGCATTTCGCCGTAGTAGCAAAATTTTTTCCGCTTCACCCTTCCCCGAAACGGGGTGGGCTCCGACGCGTGTAAAAATTTTGCTACTACGGCTTCATTTGCGTCGCTGTTTCTACTAGCGCTGCTACCGGAGGCGAAGCCTCCTCTAGTGACTTGGAGGCTTCGCCTCCAAGTGGTTTTTCTTCTTTGGTTTCTTTCACCTCCTTCTTGATAGGCCGCTTTTTTGGCAAAACATTGATTTTTTTGCCGGTAATGATTTTTTGAGTAATTAAAAAATTGTGGAGCGTGCCGGAAAGCTGGGCGCCCTTAGATAGCCAATATTTTATTCGCTCGCCGTTCACGCTTCTTTCTTTGTCATTTTGGGCATTATAAAAACCGAGCGTTTCCAAGGTTTTCCCGCTCTTGGTGGAATTTCTTTTATCAGTCAAAACCACCCGAAAGCTCGGGATATGTTTGCGGCCAGTTCGTTGCAAACGAATCATTAACATAGCGAGAGGTTAGCATAGCTTTACCCGCTTGGCAAATTATGGTAAGCTCTGATTATGAAAAAAATGAAAAAAATCAAAGTAGCCAACAGCCAGCGCGTTTTTCCGGTGATTGTTCGCGAAGAACCCGAAGGCGGTTTTGTTGTTAGTAATCCCGCCATTGCCGGTTGTCATAGCCAAGGAGAGACCATTGAAGAAGCTTTGGAAAATATTACCGAAGCGACCGAATTGTGTTTGGAAGTGATGGAATCGCAAGAAAAATCTCAAAAACCTATTCTTTCCCCCGCCATCAGTTTGCATCTCATTCATGCCTAAGTTGCCCGTTATCTCTGGTGCTAAAGCTGTCAAGAAATTTGAACGGCTCGGTTATTTTGTTGCTCGTCAAAAAGGCAGTCATGTTCGCTTAATTATCAACGACCCCAATCGTTTGCCACTATCGATTCCTTTACATAAAGTTCTTAAACCAGGCTTGCTTTCCGACTTAATCAAAGACGCTAATCTTTCCGTTCAAGAATTTATAAATCTCTGACATGGAAACTCACTTGGGAGCTCAACTCCCAAGTAATTATAACTGGCACTTTCCGTGGCAGTTTTGGGCATACACTAACTCATTGCTATCGCTTAAAGTTAGTGTATGTGAAAAAACCGCTAAACAGAGCCGTGTTTTGCCATATTTTGATAATAGACAAGAGGAAATTAAAATGTGCCTGACATAAATATTGACCTGTGATAACCTGTCGTCAGTAGTTCGCTCACAAAACAGTTTCGCTCATGTCGGGCAAAACGCAACAAAAACGCCTTGAGCAAGCACAGAAAATCGGAGATAACTATGTTAATTATTGTTTTAGTGATAATTGGACTAGTGCTCTTAAGTATCGCACTAGAGGTTGCAAAACGAAATCCAGAAGAACATTACCCTTCTTTAGTAATGTTCCTTGCTTTCTCGGCAGCTATTTGTATTTGGCTGTCGGGAACATATGTGCAGAGCGGTAAGGGTAAGTTGTTGACCAGTTCGGCCATTGTAGACAAAAACCTTTATCTGTTTGGAGCAACAACCAATGTAGTCTGTATGATACCAGCAAAGCTCAACGGTTTGACCACTGTTGTTGAATCAGACGGTATTCCTGCGTATTATACTGGATTGAAGATGGAGGCAAACTCCGGTCCTGTCATCGCCGTCAAAACCAAAGACGGCGACATAGTGCTCAAACCATTCCCGCTCAAAATGGAAACAGAGAAAGATCGGTTAGAGAGATTGGCCCATTAAATCCATTTTCTCAACTTCAGGGCGGTTCGCGCAAGCGCGAACCGCCTTTTCTTTTATCTTAAAATTCTCCCTTGCGCGAATTTGGGGATATGCTAGACTATCGCTATCTATGGAAATTGCCTCGCTTTTACCTTACATCCAGATTTTTCTGTCCGTCATTTTGATTAGCGCGGTTTTGTTGCAACAAACAGGTTCAGGAGCCGGCGGGGCTTTCGGCGAAAATGCCAATTGGAGTTCGGCTTTCCATACTCGTCGCGGCGCCGAACGAGCATTGTTTATCGCGACTATTGTTATCGCCATCATCTTTGCGCTAACCGCTTTCATTTCTCTGGTTATTTAATTTTCTCTATTTATTTATTTCATTTATTATTAATTAGAAATTGTTCTTGTCCGAAAATCTTTTCAAGAAAGAGTGGCATGTTTCTTTTTTGACCAAGTTGCAAAACACCTTGGCTGGTTTTGGTTTGGCAGAAAAGATTGTATTCGCGATTTTATTTATCAGCTTTGCCGTCTCGGCGTTATTTCTGGTCAAAAGGGCGACGGAAGTTTTTTTGGTGGAAATTCCCGCCAGCGGCGGCGGTTTGACCGAGGGTGTAGTTGGTTCTGTTGGTATAATTAATCCTCTGCTCGCTATTTCCGAAGCTGACCGCGATTTAACCGCCGTAATTTACTCCGGTTTGCTCAAAGCCACGCCGAACGGCTCGCTAGTCGGCGACTTAGCGAAAGACTGGGTTGTTTCCGAAGATGGTTTACAATACACTTTTACACTTAAGGATGCTCTTTTTTTCCATGACGGCGCGCCGGTGACGGCCGACGATCTTTTGTTTACCGTTCAGAAAGCCCAAGACCCGTCGTTAAAAAGTCCAAAACGCGCCAATTGGGAAGGCGTAGCAGTGGAAAAAATCGGTTCTAACCAAATTAAATTCACTTTGAAACAACCCTATTCGTCTTTTTTGGAAAACGCCACTTTGGGAATTTTACCCAAGCATTTATGGAAAGATATCGATTCCGAGCAATTTTCTTTCAGTCAATACAATATCGCGCCGGTCGGTTCCGGTCCTTTTGAAGTGAGCGCCGTTAAAAAGAATTCGGGCGGTTTGCCGGTTGCTTACGAACTTAAGTCGTTCAAGAAATACGCGCTTGGTAGGCCACTGCTGAACAAGCTGACTTTCAAATTTTTTAATAGCGAAGCAGCTTTATTAGCCGCTTTTAATAAAGGCGAAATTGAAAGCATGAGCGCCATCGCGCCGACAACGGCTAAAACTTTGAAAACGCGCAATATCCGAGTGGAACAGACACCCTTGCCCAGAATTTTTGCTTTATTTTTTAACCAGAATCAAGCGCCGATTTTCGCCAATCTTGAAGTTAGAAAAGCCTTGGCGTTGACGGTCGATCGTTCTAAAATAGTTGCTGAGGTCTTGGGCGGTTATGGCACGGAAATTCTTGGCCCCTTGCCACCGGGAGTTTTATCCGAAACACCGATACCGGATAATTCAACGGCGACTGACAGCGTGGCGCTCGCTGAAAGTTTGTTGAGCAAAAACGGCTGGAAGAAAAACAGTGAAGGTATTTTTGAAAAGAAGTCCAAAAAAGAAACCTTGACTTTGGCTTTTACCATTACCACTTCCAGCGCGCCGGAACTTAAAAAGACGGCGGAAATTTTGAAAGCGAATTGGGCGAAAATCGGCGCTAATGTTTCGGTGATGGTTTTTGACCCGGGCGAACTAAATCAGACAATTATTCGGCCGAGAAAATACGACGCTTTGCTTTTCGGTGAAATTATCGGCCGTGATCCTGACCTGTTTGCTTTTTGGCATTCCTCGCAAAGAAACGACCCGGGTCTAAATATCGCGCTTTACGCTAATATCAAAGCCGATAAGCTTTTGGAAGAAGCGCGGACAATCGCTGCTCAGAATGAACGATTACAAAAATACGCCGCTTTCAGTGAAGAAATCAAAAAAGATCTGCCGGCAATTTTTCTCTACTCGCCCGATTTTATGTATGTTTTGCCGGAAAAAATTAAAGGTTTCGTTTTTGGTCGTTTGACTACGCCTTCGGACCGGTTTGCCGGTATTCACCAGTGGTATACTGAAACTGACAAGGTTTGGAAGGTATTTAGCTTCTAGTAGCTTCGCTAGTTTCAATAGCTTTAATTATGAATTACAAATCATCAAATATCGGCGGGCGGAAGCGGTTGTTCAAGCCCCGGTTTTTGGCGCCGCTTAAAACGGAAAATAAATTAGCCACTATTGTTGCGCCAATTCATAAATTTCCCCAGAAAACCTATT
Organism: uncultured Candidatus Saccharibacteria bacterium; assembly: GCA_964629505.1. GTDB lineage: Bacteria > Patescibacteriota > Minisyncoccia > Phycocordibacterales > DSPV01 > 2-02-FULL-44-35. The sequence goes on along the minus strand of CAZVQR010000006.1, from coordinate 3,464 downwards.
CTAATCAATCTAATCAAAGGAATTTCTCCAAGAATTTTTCCGTTCGGCGTAAAGCCACCGCCCCCATTCCTCCGCCTGGCGACAATATCCGGATTATTCCTTTGGGTGGGGTGGAAGAAATCGGTAAGAATATGACAGTAGTGGAATACAAAGGTGACATCATTGTTGTTGACTGCGGTATGCAATTTTCTAATGAAAACACACCTGGCGTTGATTATATTTTACCCAATACCGCTTATTTGGAAGAGCGCAAAGATAAAATTCGCGCCGTTGTCATCACTCATGGCCACTTGGACCATATTGGCGGTATTCCGTATCTTATAAACCGGCTTGGCAATCCGCCAATTTGGTGTCGAGAGTTCGGCGCGTTGCTGATTCAAAAACGCCAATTGGAACACCCCCACTTGCCGGCGCTTAATTTGAAAATTGTCGGCGCCGATGATGGCGTTCTGTCGATTTCCCCCAATCTCAAATTGCGTTTCTTTGGTTTGACTCACTCTATTCCCGATTCGGCTGGCGTAATTATTGAAACACCCGAAGGCGATTTGGTTTTCACTGGCGATGTTCGGGTGGAAAATAAAAACGGCGTGCCGGCGGAAAAAGAACTCACGCAGTATAAAATTTTTAAGGACCGGAATGTTTTGTTTTTGGCGATGGATTCTACCGGCGTTGACCGCGCTGGCTGGGCGATTTCTGAAAACGCGGTTATTGAGACGGTGGACAAAATCGTCGCTGAAGCGCCGGGCCGAGTGCTGATTGCCACTTTTTCTTCGCAGGTGCAGCGAATTATCGGCTTTATTGAAATTGCCAGAAAATACGGTCGGAAAGTGGCTATTGACGGTCGCAGTATGAAAACCAATTTAGAAATCATCAAGCAATTACGCTTGTCGGAAATTAAGCACGCCATTTCTATTGAAGAATCCAACAACTATCCACCGCATAAAGTGTTGGTTTTGGCGACCGGCGCTCAAGGTGAAGAGTTTGCCTCTCTGATGCGAATGGCCACCGGCACTCATAAGCAAATTAAATTACAGCGCACCGATACGATTATTCTTTCTTCGTCGGTTATTCCCGGCAATGAACATGCGGTCATCACGCTCAAAGACAATCTCTATCGCCATGATGCCAAAGTGATTACTTACCTTGATTCCGATGTCCACGCTTCCGGTCACGGCAAGCGCGGCGAATTGGAATGGATTCACCAGCAAATTAAATATAAATTTTTTATGCCGATGCACGGTTATCATTTTATGTTGAAAATACACGCTGAGTTGGCGCGGACTTTAGGCGCGCCGCGCGAGAATGTGGTGGTGCCGGATGATGGCAGTATCATTGAAATTGAAAAGGGCGGCAAAGTCATTAAAAAATTGCGCGAAAAAGCGCCGGCTAATTCCATAATGGTGGATGGTTTTTCGGTCGGCGATGTGCAGGAAGTGGTAATTCGCGACCGTCAGTTGTTGGCGGAAGACGGTATGTTCGTGATTATCGCCAGCGTCAATTCTGCCACTGGCCATTTGAAAAAATCCCCCGACATTATTTCCCGCGGCTTCGTTTATTTGCGCGAGTCGCAGGCCTTGCTTCAGGAGACGCGTTTGGTGGTGAAGCGAACAGTGGAAGAAGCGGCCGCCGGTATGCGCCCGATTAATTTTGAATACATCAAAACCATTTTGACCGAGAATGTCAGCCGTTTCCTCTATCAAAAAACCGCCAAAAGGCCTATCGTGATTCCGGTAGTGTTGGGGGTGTAAATTAAATTTATGGCTTACAAAAGTTACCACGAGCTTATTAGAGAAAATAGAACTTGGTACAAAGCCGTCGGTAAAAGTTTTTGTCCCATTTTGAAAGAGGATGTGTTTTTTACTTCTAAGGGATTTAAACATCTACTTTATGATGGCTTAGGTCACGCTCGTTCAAGAAAAGAAAGAATGTATCGGATCGGTCTTTTGCCGCTAGTTATACCGGTTTTGAAATCTGCCACCAAGATAGAGGATTACAAATCGCCGACATTTTCAAGACCGTTGGGGAAAATGGTTGAATTTTGGACCTTGCAATCTGTGGTTGGAAAACGAAAAACTTTGATTACAGTCATTTTACGAAAAATCGGTACTGGTAAGATTCATTTTTACAGTGTTTGGAAAAGGAAAGAAAAGAAAACAAAAAAGCCGTCAAAATGACGGTCTTTTTGTTGTGCCCACTTTCGGCTTATGGAATTCCTTAGCCGAACAAAGCTTGCGCTTCATGGACACACTATGAAGTATAAGCAAGCTGAGGAAAAAGTCAAATTTTCTGGGGATAGTAATTCTGGTAGTGTTGGGGGTGTAGGGGTTTGAAAATTTTTAGTATTAAGACAAAAGAAAAGCCCAGCACCGAAGTGCTGGGTTTGTTGAATGGACAAAGATTGACCTCCACTAACTTTATGCGGTCGCTTATAGTTAGTGTATGCAAGGTTTTTTCCATTTGTTGTAACTTGTGATAAAATAATTGGCATGACCGCACCAAAGATTTCACGGGCGTTGTTTATTTTATACCTAGTTGGTTTTTTGTTTGCCTTAAACCAGGCTTTACCGGCTTACATTAGTTCCACTTTTCTTGCCGGTTTCGCGGCGGAAAAAATTGTTGGGTTAATTTACACCATCGCTTCCGCCGTGACCATCGTTTTGTTTTTTATATTGCCACGATTGTTGCGCCAGTTTGGAAATTACCGTCTAGCTTTTTGGCTTCTTGTTTTGAATGGAATTTCTATGCTTGGTTTAGCCGGCACTCATTCATTTTCGCTGGCAGCCGGATTTTTTATTTTGAATTTTATCGTTGTTTCTTTGCTGATTTTTAATCTGGATATTTTTTTGGAAAGCTATTCTCGCGATAGCCAAACCGGTTCTATTCGCGGTGTTTATTTAACGGTCATTAACAGCGCTTGGGTATTTTCACCTTTACTCGTCGGTTTTATTTTGTCCGACGGCGATTATTGGAAAATTTATCTTGCTGGCGCCCTGTTGATTTTGCCGGCACTGTTTTTGCTCCGTGGCGGTTTTAGGAAATTTAGCGACCCGCCCTATAAAAATATCGCGATTATTTTGGCTCTGAAAAATATCTGGCGACAACGAGATTTATTCAGGATTTTTTCGGTCAGTTTTCTGCTCGGTTTTTTCTACACTTGGATGATTATTTACACGCCGATTTACTTGCACGAACATCTCGGTTTTTCTTGGCAAACCATCGGTCTGATTTTCACTATTATGCTCTTACCTTTTGTTTTAACGGAAACACCATTAGGTAAGTTGGCGGACAAAAAGTGGGGCGAAAAAGAAATTCTTTCTTTGGGTTTTGTCGTTATGGCGCTGGCCACGGCGGCGATGGCGTTTGTTAATTTACCGAGCGCGGCGCTTTGGGCGACTTTACTTTTTATTACTCGGATTGGCGCCAGCGCCATTGAAGTGATGAGCGATACCTATTTTTTTAAAAAA
>CAZVQR010000005.1:0-20982 GCA_964629505.1 uncultured Candidatus Saccharibacteria bacterium | reverse complement strand
GCGCGCCCGCTTGGCGAAGAAGGAGATGACGCCCCGTTTGCCGCGGGCGTCGGTTTCGGCGAAGTAAGTTATTTTATTGTCGTCCATCAACTAAATTATATCGTATTGGGGAAATAAAGAGAAATAAAAAAAGCTTCTGCGTCCGTACGACACGCAGAAGCTTCGCGATTTGGGCGCTAATCTCGCGCCCCGAGTACAACTGGCCGTTTGTCCCTCGGTTTGGTCTCGCGACTTTCCACGCCCAAGTAGGGGTAGGGCTTGCCCTGAGCAGCGTAGAAGAGTTTTACTTCTTCGAAATTGCTCGTTGTATGTTTTTCGCCATCGGGACCAGGAATCCGCCATTGCCGAGTTGCTTCCATATGTTGGTTTTTGTTTTTTTGGTTTATGTTTCCGCCTCTTCGGCGGAGGGCAACCAAACCAGCAAGCAAAGAACTTCTCCCCCAGTTCAATTGTCCGGAATAATCATACTCCCGCCAGTTGAGCTGTCAACTACAAAACCTGCTCTAATTCCCGCGGTCGCAGAAGTTAGAGCAACTGGTTGAATGAAGTCACTAATTGTCTTTGCCAGACGATATATCCCCTAACACCAACAAATTTTCAAAAAACCGCTCGGGAGTTAAGATATTCAATCACCAAAAACCGCCCATAAGAGCGGTTTTGTGGTGAAAGTCAAATTCATTAATTATTTTACTGAACAATCGGTGGTATTTCGGTAATTACAGGTAAGACGGTGCCAGTACCCAAGACAAGATTAGCCAATATATTAGTAATGCCATACATTGACATTAGGAGCACTAAACCAACTAAACCCCAGATAATTTTATCCCTAGCACCTTTACGCTTTTCTTCATCGCCAGCACTGGTGGCAAATTGAAAAGCCCAGACGATCAATAGAATTACGACAATTGCAAGCAAAAAAGGTAAAATATCGTTAAATATTCCCAAAAGTTGATTAAAGAAAGTTCTAAGGGGACCAGTATTTACTACAACTTGAGCAGCAACAACAATTGGCAACAAAAAACTAGCTGTAATTCCCGTAATCTTACTAAAAAAAGTTTTAGACATATTTTATTTTAATATATTAAGAAATAATAATTTTTAAGCAGGAAAGAAGTTTTCGGATAGGAAACGGCAAACTTACGACCAAGTTATTTGCCTTAACATCCCCTTTCTCTTTTACACCCAACCGCTTTCCTTGTAGAGCTATTAATTGTCTACACATAATATGGTAGCAAAGCTAGAGCAAATCTGTCAAACAAAATGTGGATAACTTAAGGTTTAGAAAACTGCGGGATGGTTGGCAAATTGGTGCTGTCAACTTTAATTGTGTTCAAAAGCACGCCGATAATGCCAATAATGGTATACATTATGACAATTCCCAAGAGGCCGTAGACAATGACATCTCTGGCTTGAGTTAATCTTTCTTTGTCGCCACTGGCAACGAGATAACGGAAAGTTCCCCAAATAATAATAAAAATGGAAAGGGCAACCAGAAATTTTTGAATGAGATTGATGATGTCAATAAAAGCATTGACTAAGGACTTTAAATCTGTGACGGCGGCCCAAGCCGAAACCGGCGACAGCAAAACGGCGGCGAGAACAATGCCGGCGAAAAGTTTTTGGAATTTTGAGAGTTTGGCGAAAGAGTTCATTTTTTTATAACGACATTATACCTCATATCCTCTTTTCCCGCGCCCGTCGCACCTGTGGAAAAAGAATTTGACAAACTTTCGCAACCTGATAGGATGTCGGCACAAACGGCTTCGGCCTCGTTCCGCCGCAAGGCGGACATAATTCAAAAAGGCGATTATTTCTCAACCAGAGAGATAATCGCTTTTTTGATTACCGAATAATCACTCGCGGATATTATTCCAACTTTGTCCAATAGTCTCTTGGCGTCAATAAGGCGAATTTGAGAAAGTATCGCTGTATTTTTAATGTTATTGCCAAAGCGGACTTTACTGTAATACTTGCCTTTCTTTAATTTTGAAGTAAGTGGCATCGCCCAGAATATGTCATTGTTGAATTTTTTGAAAATTATCACCGGTCGATCAAAACGCTGACCGGTGCCATCTTGTTCAAACCCGACATTGGCGCCGAGCGAACACCACCAAACTTCCCGTTCGTGAAAAAACGGGCGATTTTTATCATTGTGTAGATATGATTTCCTCTTATGCCAGATTAAAAAATCTTTTTTCGGATTTTGAACTTTGACAACCGATTTCATTTTAGTTGTCAGCTTGGGATTTTGGGTGATAGAAAATCAAAACGCCGAACATTACCGCCATAACAATACTGGCAATAATGTAAAGTAAGGTGTTGCTCATAGTTTTATAAACTAATTATTAATTAATAGCGCGTCCTCTTGCGATGATTATGTAAAAGACAGTGACAAAGATTCCCACAAAAATGTAAGCAATGATTATTCCATTCATATATTTTTTACTTTAAATCTTAAAACTATTAAACCTAGATATAAAGTACCGAGAGCTGCCAAAGCGCCGAACAAAAAAGAAGAAACTGGAATCGCGCTCGAAGCGTTAGGAAAGAAAAAACCGATTACTGCCGAAGCAAAGATAATTTTGGAAATATCCAAAAGATATTTTGAAATTGACCCCAGTTGACTATCCAAGAAGTTCATAATTCGTATTATATCACACCCTCCATCCGTGGAAAAAACAAAAAACTACGGGCAATCTAATTTGATTTCGGCGGTACCGGGACGAATGGCATTGATGGTACCAACAATGGCGTTGGCAATCACCCACACCCCCATAATGATGGCGGTGCCGATGACGGCGCCGAGGAAGGCCTTGTGGGCAGTGGAGAGTTTGGCGGTATCGCCGCGCGCCGTCACATACATAAAGCCGGCGTAGACCATAAACAAAACGGCGATGATTACGCCGATAGTCAAAAGCACGTCCAAAATATCTTTCAAAAAGCAAAACAGCGAAGTGGCCGACAAGGGGTTTTCAAGGGTGGCGGTGATTTCTTCGTCGGCAAAAGAAAAAAATGGAGTTATCACAATAGATAACACAAAGAACAAAATCACTATTTTTCTTTTCAAAAATTTCATACGGACATTTTACCATCACTGGATTTAGATGCTAGCATTGACAAAATCCCAACTTATGCTAGTATCTTGGTTAGATTTTGTCCCCGCTTCGCGGTGTTGACAATTGAATAACAACAGAAACGACAGACAAACAGAAAGACAAATATGATACCGATAATTATACTCCTGATTATCATCGCTGTTCTAGCGGTGGTTTCCTACTACCTTCTTCGCTGGCTCTTCACCGAGATGGCGAAAAAGAACATCGTTTTCACTCTTCGGACTGAAGGCGAAATCAAAGCCATTATGCGCGGCGACAAGTGTGTCCGTTATGTGATGGCAGTTGAGAATTACATCATTGACCCGGTGGATTTCGATATTTTCAAGGGATCGATAGAACCAGTAGTAGATCTTGAAAACTTCCGCAAACACCTAATCGAGTTTGCTCGATTGAAGCTGGAAAACAAAAAAAAGAATGGGAAAAATAATCCCTATTATGATTCCAACTTCAAAGACCAGAAGCTCGGTGTGATAATGACAACAGACGCTGATGGTAATAAATGGATTGATGAGGAAAACACCAAACTTAAAAAGGACTTCGAGGATAATGTCGAGGAAGCGAACAAGTATCCCGCAAATTGGTTTGAGAATGCATTCGGTGTCGTGTGGGTAGGTTTTCCACCTTATCGCGTTTTCACATACAACTTCCGGTGGATTAAATACGCCCAACAGAAGGGTAAGAATGATGAAGCGTCAATGGAAGTGGGGATGCACCCTCGCGAAGAGGTTGTTGATTCCCTATACTTTCGCTACCCTACCTACGGCATTGTTGTTGATGACGCCGAAACAGGCGCCGGGTCATTCGGTAAAGGAAAAGGCCAAACGAAAAAGCTGGAGCGAATCCAACTTAGTTTGGAGTTCATAATAGAAACCGAGACCACAAATCCCCAGAAGACATTATTCCGGACAGCCGGACTCTCATCCGCTGGAGATTGGTTAAGCGCGATTTCAAAGGAAACTCGCGCCGCAGTGAGAAAATGGGTCGGTCAGATTGACTATGACACCCTTATCAAAGAAAAAGAAGAGGTTGAAAAGGAACTCAACCGAATCCGTGAAGAGGTGAACGGTGTCAAAAATGGCAACCGCCGGAAAATTGGTGGTTTGGTTACCCAAACCAGTGCAATCCTAGATTACGGGCAGAGAATCCTAAAAATCTCACTCGTCAACATGGACCTCAAAGATAAGGAACTGCAGAAGAGTATCAATGAAATCTTCAATGCGGAGCAAAAACTTCGCATGGCAGACAAGGAGTCCAAAAGGCTTGTGGTTCTTGCCGAAGGTCAGCAAGCCGAAGCCGCTGCTCCCCTCAAGGGCAAAGCGGAAGGGCTGAAGGACATAGCAGCGATAACGGGTGGTAAGGAAATGTATGTTTCTGAACAACTCGGGCAACTCCGAGGTGTTTACGCTCCCGGGCAAGATAAAGTGTTTCTCAATGTTGCTACGGGAGTAACAGGAAGCAATCCTCCAACACCAGAGAAAAAAGACGACCAAAAGAAAGGTAGCGTATGAACTTAAACACCTCTCTGTTGGTTGTTGTTGTGTTTCTTGTGGTAGTAAGCGTGGGAAGTGCAATCGCCGCTTTTGCTCTTCGCAAGAAAGGTGAAGGTGAAGGTGTAAAGCTACCAAAAATCGGCGGTGAAAAACCTTGGCAATGGTTCAAAAACATCACCGGAAATCTCGGTTGGCTTTTCGCCATCGGAGGGCAAGCGTTTTGTTTGATTCTCATTTGGCAGTGCTTTCCGGAATTCTTCGGACACTGGCTGGAGACAAATGGATTTTGGTTCATTCAATTGGGATTCGTTGTTAGCGTAATTCTGTTAAAATACGCCAAGCCACAGGTAGCCGGATGGATAGCATTACTTCTGACACTTATCTGTCTAGTAGTTTCAATGGTGTCGGCGGGGAAAAGGGTGTCTCCGGTGAACACAAGAACAGTTGCAATCTCCATTCCCAAGTCAGTGATTGAGAGAAAGTGGGAATATGAATACAGGAAGCCGCCGTGGGTAACTGGATTAAACCCAAATATTAGAGGAGAAACCAAACCTGCAAAAATCGTCTACTTTGACGAGATGCGGTTTGATTTCAAAACTATCTTGCTGAACGGGACAGAAAGTCCTTATCATGGAACAGCTGTCAAAAGTGGTTCCAAGTTAGTTTGGGAAGGAGCATGGTCTCAAGTCAATCCTTCAAATAGCGGGCAGTGGTATCTAGAACCAGTGCAATTTGACAGAGGGATACCGACGAGATTTAAAGGAAGCAAAACCACAAAAACCGGGGAATCATACGACATCCAGCTCCGAGCCATCGACTAAGTTCTTCGCGATAAAGTCGCAAACACAATCCCTCCGATATCCATCGGAGGGGTTTTTTCTTGCCCGATTATCAAAAATGTGGCAGTATCTTGGCAGAATTGTCGCGGAAAAAACAAAACAAACTTTAACCGAAAGGTAAACGAATGAAAGCCTACACGCCGATGAATTGGGTCAGACGAAAAACATGGATTGGTATCATCCTAATCGCCATCGGGGTTTTGGTCTCAGCAATATCATCATGCAACAGCATGCGAGCTGTTCGTAAAGAAAAAACAAAAATCACCACCACGACAATGGTAAAGACAATAGTCAAACAAGAAGGATACGAGCCAAAATCACCTGTCGTAATAGCCACACCAGACAAAGTTAGCAATCCGATTTTTATTCCTTTCGGGAAAGACGGCTGGATTGACACGAAAGGCAATGTCTTTTGTTTCAAAAACGGCAAGCCGTTTCTGTGGAATGAAAAACATTTGATTCTTAAACCAGGAGATACTGGCATTCCGTTCGGAGACGATTGTCGGTCGCTGGCATTTCAGTCCGCCGAACCAAACAATGTGATCGTGGTAGTTCATTTACGCGATCACCAACACTAACAAGTTCTTCGCAAACACAGCCCAGTGCTTTCAGAAAGTGCTGGGTTTTTTCTTGCCCGATTATCAAAAATGTGGCATCATCTTGACAGAATTGTCGTGAAAAAACAAACTTCAACCAAAAGGAAAATATGAAAGCTTACACGCCGATGAATTGGGTGCGGCGGAAAACATGGATTGGTATTATCCTCATCGCCATCGGGATTTTGGTCTCGGCGATATCAGCAGGTCGAAAGATGATTCCTCCGATGACAGCACAGAAAAAACCATCGGCGACAAGAACAACAAACCCAACCAGAAACTGGCCACCGGTCATTGAGAAAAAGGAGTCTGTCATTGCTTGGGTAGACAAATGGAGTGAGACAAAATCGCTTCCATTTGGTAAAGGAGCATTCTTCAACTTTGAGGGTGGAGTAGTCTACGGGACAGCAGACGGTAGACCACTAATGAATCCTGACGGTTCGCTGAAAGTAATTGATCAAAAAAATCAGGTTGGTGCTTTTGGCGACAGTTGCGAACGATTTAGCTTTAAGTCCGCAACCAACAAACCAGTGGTCGTAATAATCTACTACTACGACGCGCTGGTGTATAAATAAGTTCTTCGCATCACACAAAACGGGCAACGCGTGAGCGCCCCGTTTTCTTTTTGCCCAGTTAATTTTTCCTAAATTCCCCCATACACTTATAATTTCCTATAGTGAATAATAAGTGTGTGGGTGTTTTGACTTTTTGAAGGAAATGCGGCAATATGGGTTTAGAAAAAATTCCGAAAATCATAACCTATGAAAACCGAAACGAAAGAAGAACCCAAACAAACAGTGGTTTCCGTTCAATCACCCATCGTCAGCATCATTGTCGGCATTCTGCTTACAACGGCAATATCGACTTTGGTAGTCGTCATTGTTGCCTCATTGATAACAGATTTGAGTTGGTTCATCCGAGCCGGCATCGTCGCCATCATCGTCGGGCAAGTTGGCATCGGCGGTCTGACGAAAATTGAAATCGCTCATCGCGGCGTGCCGATTTTTCTCGGCAAGCGGATTGATTCATTCGTCCTTGACGAAGGTTGGAGCTGGATTCTGCCGCGGCCGTTGATGGACACCGAAGCCATTGATGTCCGCGAACGCTCACTGCCCCTGCAAGGCGGCGGTAGCTTCACTTTTTTGTCAATGAATAATGTGCGACTGTCCACCACCGCGACTGTCCAATGGCGTGTCGTCAATCCCTACAAACTGCTTTCCGTTGGCGAAAACACGGCGGTTAGCGGTCTTCACGACGCGGCGATAGATGCTCTGCGCGAACAAGCGGTGGAACAAGGTGTGGACGATTTTGTTTTTGTCCGCAGCAAAGAAGAATTGTCGGAACGAGTGGTGTTGGCATTGCAAAAACTCACCAGACGCTTCGGCGTTGAAATCGTTGATGTCTATGTGAAAGATATTTTACCAACCAATCCGCGAGTACTGGAGGCCTACGAGAAATTGCGAATTGAAACTGAAGAACGGGTGGCGGAACGAGTGGAACGAGACCTCATTATTGAAAGCATCAAGAAGATTGCCGAGGAAACTGGCCTTTCCGCTTCCGAAGCGGCGATTATCTTCGCCAACGAACGCGGCAAGATGAAACGGCAACAACTCGTCATCCAGTCCGACCACAAATCACCGCTCATTTTGGGCGGCAACTTGCTCGGCGACGGCAATAGTTAAAGTTTTTCGCAAAACACCCCCGATGGCAACATCGGGGGGTTTTTCTTGCCCAATTATTTATTTTTTTGATTTCCTAGTTCAGATCTGGGATTTTCAGAGCTTCCTTCTCTTGTAAATACTGGAACGGTGACCGATGATAACTACTACCAAAATAAAGCTATCCCATTTAATATCATAAATTACCCGATAGTCACTGACTCGAAGTTTGTAAAAACCGCGCCAAATTCCGCCAAGCGGTTGCGGTGTGATGGAATCAAAATTTTGTCCAAGCCATTGTAATTTTACCAGAACCCCACGGCGAATTGTCGGCGAGAGACGATTCAAATCATCAGCCGCCCCAATATCAAATTCCACTTTCCAGAGAGACATAAAAATTATCGACGGATTTCTAGAATTTTTTCCAAAGAAATTGTCGCTGGTTTTCGCGCGTGGCGGTAACTAGCTAATCGCCGACTGATTTGCGTGTTTAATTCCAAACCATAATCAGGATCACTGAACACCGAATAAACTGATTCCGCCACCGCCCGCCGTACGGTATTTATAATTCTTTTTTCTAAGGTTTTGGTCATGGTTAAATGATATCACAAAACTCCGTGGAACATCAACCAGCCGTTTTTTCTTGCCCAAATTTTGAAATACCAGGTCTGACCTGGTATTTCATGGTATTTCATTTTTTCTTGCCCTATTTTAATTTTTCAGAGTTTTTCCAAGTCAGACTTGGAGTTCCTCCGAGTCTGACTTGCCGAGACAAATTTGATTTTTCTTTTTGACTTTTTTGGAGGAATACGGCAATATGATTTTAGAAAAAATTCCGAAAACCGAAACCTATGAAAACTGAAAAGAAAGAAGAACCCAAACAAACGGCTGTTTCCGTTCAATCACCCATCGTCAGCATCATTGTCGGCATTCTGCTTACAACGGCAATATCGACTTTGGTAGTCGTCATTGTTGCCTCATTGATAACAGATTTGAGTTGGTTCATCCGAGCCGGCATCGTCGCCATCATCGTCGGGCAAGTTGGCATCGGCGGTCTGACGAAAATTGAAATCGCTCATCGCGGCGTGCCGATTTTTCTCGGCAAGCGGATTGATTCATTCGTCCTTGACGAAGGTTGGAGCTGGATTCTGCCGCGGCCGTTGATGGACACCGAAGCCATTGATGTCCGCGAACGCTCACTGCCCCTGCAAGGCGGCGGTAGCTTCACTTTTTTGTCAATGAATAATGTGCGACTGTCCACCACCGCGACTGTCCAATGGCGTGTCGTCAATCCCTACAAACTGCTTTCCGTTGGCGAAAACACGGCGGTTAGCGGTCTTCACGACGCGGCGATAGATGCTCTGCGCGAACAAGCGGTGGAACAAGGTGTGGACGATTTTGTTTTTGTCCGCAGCAAAGAAGAATTGTCGGAACGAGTGGTGTTGGCATTGCAAAAACTCACCAGACGCTTCGGCGTTGAAATCGTTGATGTCTATGTGAAAGATATTTTACCAACCAATCCGCGAGTACTGGAGGCCTACGAGAAATTGCGAATTGAAACTGAAGAACGGGTGGCGGAACGAGTGGAACGCGACCTCATCATTGAGAGTATCAAGAAAATCGCCGAGGAAACCGGTGTATCGGCTTCCGAAGCAGCGATTATCTTTGCCAATGAACGGGGCAAGATGAAACGGCAACAACTCGTCATCCAGTCCGACCATAAGTCACCGCTCATTTTGGGAGGCAACTTGCTTGGCGACGGCAATTAAAGTCCTTCGTAACACACAAACAGGAAGCTCTCGGGCTTCCTGTTTTTTTCTTGCCCGATTTTTATTATAGAGTTTTTTATTATATGTCCTCGCTTAACGAGTCTTTTACCAGATCAGATCTAGTATTTCGACTTATTAAAGAGTACCGAAAATTTTTACTAGGAGCGGGCGAAGGGTGCATGGATTTTCGGCCGTCGGTTTACAAACCAAGGCACCCAAGACCAATGTAATGATCAGCCAAGCGGCGAGGACGAAAATGAAACCAAAGGCAACGTTAGTGAAAATAGTATGAGCTTCTTTCATCTTGCCGGTATCGCCGGCGGAAGTCAGGTAAAGCCAGCCGGCGAAAGCGAACATCGCCACCGCCACCAGAATTGCCAAATATATGCCGAGGGAAATGATGTTATTGGCAAGAACTACTAAAGCATTGAAATCACAAGGACTAGCCGCGCTACCATCACAAGGAACAATCGGTTGGCCAGGCACCCAGACGGCTTGAACCGAAAAAGGCGCCGCGAGGGCGACGAAAATCAAAATGAAAGTCGTTAAAAAAATTATTGGGCGCATTTATCTGGCTATAAGCTTATTAATCTCCCCTTCCATCTTACTCACCGCCTCGGTCGGCCGGGCTTTACCGGACGAGACCGACTCAATCATTTCTTTGAACGCCGCCGCGGTGGCGTAATAATCTGGGTCAAGCCAGCCGCGCGACTTCAAGGCCGCATCGTAAAACAACGCGCCGAAAGCGTCGGTTGGTTTGGCCACCAGCAAATCGCGCCGAACCGGCGGCCAGCCGCTTTTTTGGCTGAAAGCTTTCAACGCCTGATTGGAAGTCAGCAAGAAAGCGACGCGCGCCGAGTTAGCGATATCTTTTGACGATTTCAGAACCGCCGCGCCGTAAAGTTTGCCGAAGGTCAACGACTTTTTTGCGCCTTTTGGTTGGGGAAAGGCGGCGACATCAAAATAGAGGTTGGGATTGCGCGCTCGCAATTCCGCCAATTCCGAAGCGAAACCGAAATAAATCGCCAAATCGCCGGCCAGAAACGCGTCGCGCGAGCTAGGCAAACTTTTGTTCCAAGAATAAGTTAAGCCGAGCGGATTGGAAAATTGGGTGTAGAAATTTAGGGCGGTTGAACCATTGGCGCTATTGGCGCCGCCGCTCGCGGCTCGCCCTATCGAAGGCGGGGCAAGCGGCGGCGCCCCAATTTGCAAAAACAATGCCGACAAAATTTCCTTGGCGTTGGTGATATTGTCAAATTCACCCAAAGCCACGGCGCTCCGAAAAACATTACCGTTCAAATCCTTGTCGGTGAGCGTCTGCGCCAAAAGAATAAATTCGTCCCAAATGGCGGGCGGTTTCGCCAAACCAGCCGAAGCGAAAGTGTCGCGATTCCAATACATCACCAAGGGGTCAACGCCAAACGGCAAAGCGGCAGCGCCCTCGGCAGTCAAAAACAATTCGCCTTCATCCAAATAAGTGTCGCGGAAAATTCTTTCAGAAATAGTTTCAAAAGGAATGGTGAAAATTTTAGAGCGCAATTTACGCAAAAGATTTTCGGGAATAATGATGAGGTCGGGACCATTGCCGGCCGCCAGCGCTTCTATTAGATTATTGTAAAAAAGTTCCGGCCGTTTCTCGGTGTAATTGATTTTAAAAGTTTCATCGTCACGCAACGATTCTTTGATGGCGGCGATTTGCGTCTCTGGCATAACGCCCCAAATCTCGGCCGTCGGCAGATTTTGTGCTTCCGAGGAACCCTTATAACGAGCAAAAAGAATCAAGCCGCCAATCGCCGCCGCTACAAAAACGGCGATTAAGGCAATTTGGAAAATTGAAATTTTTTTGAAATCCATACTATTTTTTCACAAACACTAAGCCATAATGATGGACACCGGTGTCAATCGTTCGTTCCAAAACAAAGCCGGCGTTTTCAAACAGCGCTCGCGCCGCTGCTTTGCCAAAGATGTCTTTGTCTGGCGGGCCGAGACCGCCAAAGGAATCAGTCCAATCAATCGCCAAAACTTTGCCGTTGGGTTTCAATACTCGCGTCGCTTCTTTTGCTAAATTTTCTTTCCCACCGATTTGGAACAGCAAATTTGAGATGATGAGCCTGTCTACTGAATTGTCTTTCAATTTCGCGCCGCCGGCTTTTTCCAAATCACCCCAGACAATTTCAATGTTCAGCAATTTTTTAGCCGCCGCTTCTTTTTTCAAGCGCGTCAATAAATCCTTCTGGATATCCACGGCAAACACTTTGCCTTTATCGCCCACCAACCGAGCAGCGGCGAAAGCGTAAAAACCGCTGCCGGCGCCGAAATCGGCCACCCGCATCCCCTTTTGCAAATCAAACTGCTCAAGATTTTTTTCCGGGTCGGAGAACACAGTATTAAAAAGTATACTACTTTACCAACAAAGGGCAAAGTGGAAAAACCGACCCATTATGATATTGTGTATTCTAGTAAGTTGGAGGAGTGCCGGAGTGGTCTAACGGAGCGGATTGCTAATCCGTAGCCCTTTACGGGGCTCGTGGGTTCAAATCCCACCTCCTCCGTTTTTGTCTTTTCAACAAAAAGCGTCCCGAGGGTGTCGGGACGCGTGGAAATTTTGGACATTAAGGCAGTCTCTCGCCTTTCAAACGGCGCCACCAAAGTTCAAAACCGGTAAAGACCTTGAGATAGTCCCGACCTCTTTCCCGCATGAACAATGGACAGCGATGATTGTGGCAAATTATCACGATTGCACATTCAAGTGTTCTGCCGACAGGCGGTTTTCCGTCAGGTCGAAACATTCGTTTTTCACAAGCAATATTCAAACTACCACACTTACTGCAACGCCGGCTCCAAAGTTTGAAAAACCGATAGCTGATGTATAAAGCGGATACCATCGCCGCCGATAGGGTTACTGGCCAGAACCAGTTGTGGGGCGCGAACTTGAAAGCCGCGCTCATGATAATTGGCAGCGCGACCAACGCCGCGCTGAATTCGAACAGAAATTTTTTCATGATAACCTTTCGTTTTTCTTTTTTCTTCTAAAGACAAATTAGCGCGTTTTTCAAAAAATATCAACTAAGCGCAAACGAATTTCCGGCAATCGACGAAAATACGAACATTCCAATGTTGCCACGAGATTGAGCGGTTCACCCGCTTTGACCGACCGGCCGAAGCTGTCGGCTTTTTGGAAAAAACCGATAGCGACTATTTTTTCGCCAGCGCTGTTTTCAAAAACGATTTCCAGATGATTTCCCTCTTTGCCAAACTGACGAATCATCTTCGGCGAAACATTTTTCAGCAAAAAAATCGGTTTGGGATTGCCCACGCCAAAAGGCGAGAGCTTTTCTATCATCTGATAAGTATCGGCATTAACTTCATCAAGCGACAATGCCGCATCAGCCAAAAATTCTCCGTTGGCCAGCGGCGCTGATTTTGGCACACGCTCATAAGCCCGGTCCAGTTCTTCTTCCAAGACATGAATTTTCTCTTCCGTCACCGTGAAGCCACCAGACAAAGCGTGGCCGCCAAACTCCAGAAAAATTTCTCGCGCCTCGTTCATTAATAACACCACATTAACATTGCCGTCCGACCGGCAAGAGCCTTTGAGCGTCGCGTTGTCATCTCGCCCCCACAAAAAAACCGGCTTGCCGTGTTCCTCCTTCAAAGCATTCGCCACCAAACCGAGCAGCGATGGCCGCCAATCGGGATTACCGACGACAATCACTCGCCTTTCGTTCTGGCGCGTCAACATAATTTTTCTGACTTCTTTGGTAATCGCCGCTACCAGGCCTTTTCTTTCCTGATTGATTTTGTCCAAATGCGCCGCCAGTTGAGCGGCCTTAACTTCATCATCGGCGATTAAAAGTTCAAAAGCGTCCATTGGTTTGCCCATCCGAGAAGCGGCGTTAATGCGTGGGGCAATCATAAAACCGATATCATCTTCCGTTAGAAATCGCTGATTAATTTTTAACCGGCGTAAAAGTTGTTGCAAACCAAGTCGCGGTGATTTTCGGAGCACCTTGAGACCATAGAAAGCCAACACTCGATTCTCGCCGACCAACGGCACCATATCGGAAAGTGTCGCTATGCCCACCATATCCAGCAACCACTTTTCCCAACCAATTTTCAATGTAGAAACATTGAAAATTGTCCCGAGCTCCTGCGAGGGACTATCTGTCAACTTTTGAACTAACGCTTGAACAAGTTTAAAAACGACACCGGCGCCGCAAAGATTTTTATCGGGATAGCCGCAATCTTTTTGTTTTGGGTTAAGAATCACCTCGGTCAAAGGCAAAACACCATTGGGCTCATGATGGTCGGTGATAATAACATCAAGGCCAAGTTCTTTGGCTCGCGCCACTTCCTTCGCATCAGCAATACCGCAATCAATGGTGATAAGAAGTTTCGCACCCGCTTTGCCGAGTTCTTTCATCGCTTCCATATTCAAACCAAAACCCTCATTGCCGCGATGCGGAATATAGTTTTCAAAATTTTGAAAGCCGATTTTTTTGAAAAAGTCATGAAGCACCACCGCGCCTGGGATACCGTCGGCGTCATAGTCGCTCCAAATCACGATTCTTTCACCTAACTTAATTGCCCGTAAAATTCGTTCCACCGCTGCCGCCATGCCTTTCATCAAAAAAGGGTCGTGAACGCCTTTTTCGTAATCAATGTTTAGAAATTCCGCCACTTCTTTCGCCGTTTTAATACCACGGTTAAAAAGCAACCGAGCAAGCAAATTTCCGGCCGAGTTTCCCTCTTTGATTTTCCACTGCTTCACGAAAACATTCTAACACGATATACTCTTTAAATGACTGATTCCAAAGCTGATTGCGTATTTTGTAAAATCGCCAATAAGGAAATTCCGGCGGAAATTGTTTATGAGGACAAGGATTTTTTGGCTTTTTTGGATATTCAACCGCAAAGTCCCGGCCACACTCAAGTCATTCCCAAAAAACACTACCGCTGGGTTTGGGATATTCCTAACGCCGGCGATTTTTTTGAAGTCGCCAAAAAAATCGCCCGAGCCCAGCAGAAAGCCTTTGACACTGATTGGATTCTCTCCAAAATTATTGGCGACGAAATCCCCCACGCCCATATCTGGATTTTTCCTAATGATAAAGTTAAAGACGACAAAAATAATTTTAAAGAAAATGCTGAAAAAATTAGACTGGTGTTGAAAGAATTTTAGATTGTGCGCGACTCTTTCTCCAGCAACGCACTAGCGCCGCCACAATTGTAATTATTATCTTCCAACTTCTTAAGCGCGGCGGTATTTGCTTGAAGTTGTGACCCTAGACTCGTTCTCATTTTAAAGAAGCTCTGTTGACTCTGGTTGATCATGGCTGGTATCTTATTTAAGTCGTCCGGGGTCAGGCATACATTAGTGAAACCAAAAGATTGTCCCCCAACTTCGACTCCGACAGAACCCACAAACGCAGATGTATCTTCACAGCTACCACTGTCGTTACTACTGGACCGTTTGCCGTCCTCGTCACGATAAAAGCTCATGCCTACAACAGCAAAAGGGCCGGATGCCAAAATTGACCTGTAATTCTTTTGAACAGCCACGGGCGAGAGCGGTATGCCCGCAGATACCGCTTCACTTTTCAAACCTATTGCATCCTTTATGATGAGGGCAAGGGTAAACGCCTTGGTTATCGGATTACTATCGGCATTCATGGCCTGAACTCTTTTAAGAATGAGCGCAACTTTCTTTTCGAGCGCCTTGAACCGAGCGACGCTTTCTGGCGTCGAAAGCTTGAAAGTTGGAGCGTTGAGACTCTGAAGAGTTCCAATTCCTTCCGGTGATTTTCCGCCACTCGCATTTACCACACACTTCATTTGAATGCCAGACGCGTATTGAATCGGCGCGGGCAAGAATGTTCCGGACGGGATGACAACGAGATTAAAATCGGAGTTGGGGCTATCATCCAATTCTTTTTTTGTCATATTAATCGCCGCTAAAATGGATTCTACGGTGCCAAGATTCCCTTGGATAACCCCACTCTGCTCCCGCAATTTAGTTGCTTCCATATACCCAGAGAGGCACTGGGCTTTTTTATTCATGTTGGCTTTGAACGCGCTTGGTTCGTAGGCAGGTTTACCGTCTGGTTTTAAATTACAAAAAAGAACATCCTTTTGCGTTTCACCGGCGGCGAGCGGGTAAAGAACGACAGAAGTCGCATAGCCGGACAACACTTTCACTTGCTGACCGAGCTTGAAAGTTGTCGCAGTGAGTTGCTGAGATGTTATGTCACGCCAATTCCCATTATTCGAGAGAAGTATTACTACGATGCCGGCAATTATCACTAAGGCGAAAACCAGTAAAAATACCTTGAGCCGCTTGTTTGAACGAAAAGTCATATTATTGATTATCAGTATACAACATAAGTTTTATCCTGTTTAAGCTTCTGGGGATAACTTTTATACCCAAACCATTGACTTTGCCCGTAGATATGGTAACCTTTCTCTGGGTCAGAGGGTGAATCTGCACAAAAGAAGAAAAAGAAAGGCACTCATGGAAATCGCGTCCAAAATCATTTGGTGGGCGGTCGAGCTGGACCCCAAAGATATCGGCTTGACACTGCTCGTCGGAGGGTTGCTAATAGCCCTCTATCTCACCATTGCTTGGCGGCGACATGCATAGTCGCCGCCACAAAACACCGAAGCCGCTGCATTCAACCGCAACGGCTTTTATTTTGCAAAATTTTGCACCTGCTTGTTGAACTCATGCGGATAAGATAATCTAAAAGCTAATGCTGAAAAAATCCGCGCTTATTTTAGGAATTGAAACCAGTTGCGACGAAACCGCTTTGGCGCTAATTGACGGGGAAAAAGTTCTCGCCAACATTACTTTGTCGCAAGCCAAAATCCACGCCCAATACGGCGGCGTTTTTCCGATGCTGGCAAAACGGGAACACGCAAAAAATTTGCTTCCAATTTTTAAAAAAATTTTAGAAACAGCAAATTTTTTAATTCCTAATTCCCAATTTCTAATTTCTAATGAAGATGAAGGAAAAGTCAGAAAAATTTTAGAAAGAGAGCCGGAATTGCTGGAGCAATTTTTGGCCTTTGTGCCAACCATTGAGAAACCGCCCATTGACGCGATTGCCGTAACCGAAGGGCCCGGCTTGGAACCGGCGCTTTGGGTTGGCATTAATTTCGCCAAAGCGCTCTCCACTGTTTGGAATATTCCCATCATCCCTATCAATCACCTAGAAGGTCATATCGTTGCGGCCTTAATTAAACAAAAGGTTACAAGTTATAAGTTACAAGAGTTAGACTTTCCCGCTATTGCCCTGTTAATTTCCGGTGGCCATACCGAATTGGTGTTAATGAAAGATTGGTTTGATTATGAAATTATCGGCGTTACCAAAGACGATGCCGTCGGCGAAGCGTTTGATAAAGTGGCGCGCATTCTCGGTTTGCCCTATCCGGGCGGTCCAGAGATTTCTCGCTTTTCAGAAAAGGCGAGAGAAGAATTACGAAGTAATAATTACGAAGTAAGTAAAAAAGATTATAAATTACCTAGACCGATGCTAAACAGCGGCGATTTGAATTTTTCTTTTTCCGGTTTGAAAACTGCCGTGCTCTATTTAGTCAAAAAATTGGGCGAGTTGACTGAAGACGATAAGAAAAATATCGCCCGTGAATTTGAAGACGCGGCCACTGAAGTGTTAGTGGCTAAAACAAAAAGAGCGCTGGTTCAATTCGGCGCCAAAACTTTAATCATCGGCGGCGGTGTCTCGGCTAATAAAAATATCCGCCGGGCTTTTGAAAAACTGGTAGCGGAAGAAACGGAATTAAAACTTTTTATTTCCACCCAGGAACTAGCGACTGACAATGCTTTAATGATTGCTTTTGCCGGCCTGTTGCGTCTAAAAGCCAATAAAAACAAAGACGGCGAAAAAATTACGGCCCAAGGCAACTTAAAAATTAGCTGACGCGGGGTTTTTTATTTGGTAAAATTATACTGTGACTTTTGAAAATATAATTTTGGCGTTGGCAGGCGGCATGATTCCCGCCTTGGTTTGGCTGTG
This sequence comes from uncultured Candidatus Saccharibacteria bacterium, assembly GCA_964629505.1. Classification (GTDB taxonomy): domain Bacteria; phylum Patescibacteriota; class Minisyncoccia; order Phycocordibacterales; family DSPV01; genus 2-02-FULL-44-35. Next base: position 3,481 of record CAZVQR010000005.1, on the reverse strand, counting down.
GTTTTGGCTGCGCGAAGACCGCCTTCATCCCGAACCGCGCGTTTTAATTCTCACCGCTTTTCTCGCCGGTATGCTGGCGGTGCCTTTGGTGATTCCTTTTGAAAAAGCCGCCAGCGATTATTTCGGCAGTGGCGCGCTGGTTTTTATCATTTGGGCGGTTGTGGAAGAATTGGCAAAGTTTATCGTCGCTTGGATAATTGTCTTGCGCCGCAAAGAAGTGGATGAGCCGATTGACGCTTTGATTTATATGATTACCGTCGCCCTTGGTTTTTCGGCCATTGAAAATTCGCTTTTTATTCTAGCGCCGATTGCCGGCGGCGACGCGATTAGCGCGCTGGTAACTGGCAATTTGCGCTTCATCGGCGCCACCTTGCTTCATGTAATTTCTTCATCGGCCATCGGCGCCGCCATGGCTTTAGCCTTTTATCAAAGCGCCAAAATCAAAAAAGAATTTATCGTGGTCGGAGTTATCCTCTCCATCGGCTTGCATGCTATTTTTAATTTGCTTATAATTAGAAGCAGTTACAACGGTGGCACTTTCTTTGTTTTTCTGTCGGTTTGGTTGGTGGTCGCCGTGCTGATGGTGGTTTTTGAAAAAGTGAAGTTATTAGCGAAAAAATATTACTAATTTTTATTTAAAACATGGCAAAAGAAAAAAGATCTTTTTTTGAACGGCTGACTGGCGCGGTCAATGTGCCCGCCGAAAGCGAAGAGCGCGAAGTCAATGTCGCCGCCACTGACGAAAAGTTAAGCGAGTGGCTGGAAGAAGAAAACGGCGATGGTCAATTGGCGGTGGATGTTTATCAAACACCCGACGACATCTTTATTAGGGCAATGGTGGCCGGCGTCAAAGCCGAAGATTTGGATATTTCCATCACTCGCGACATGGTTACTATTAAGGGTTTACGGGAAGGTTCGCAAGAAATCTCCGAGGAAAACTTTTTTTTCAAAGAGCTTTATTGGGGCTCGTTCTCCCGCACTATTCTGTTACCGCAAGAAGTGGAAGTGGAGGAAGCTGAAGCCAGCGAAAAAAACGGCCTGCTCACCATCCGTTTGCCAAAAGTAGATAAGGGTCGGCAAACCAAACTCCGCGTCAAGTCGTCTTAGTGGAGACTAAATAAATGACGTTAAAACTTGTTTTGTGGGACAGGAACTTTTGCTCCACCTTACCACTTGCTATTTCGAAAGTTGACATATGGCACGTAAGATTATAACTTGGGCAAAGAGTTAAAGGGGTTCTTTAACATTCAAACGATACAGATATAATATACCTATGAAAAAAGATAAGTTCAGACGAGTCCGTGGCGGTATAGCCAGAATGCTCAATATCTACTGTGTCGCTTGCGACATGTGGATACTCAAATACCAGAAGGATGGCATCGGGCAACTAATGCGCTGCTATCTCAACCGTATATTCGCACCACCCGAACTTGAACAGCTTCAGCGGAATCCGAGTGTCAGAGAACTAAAGGATATGCCAAATCTACTCTGCCCGAACTGCAAAACAGTCATTGGCACCCCGATGCGACACGCCGACGAGAGACTTGCCTTTCGTCTTATGAAGGGAAAGTACACCAAGAAAATCGCGAAAGGAGAGTGAGTTATGCAACTTGACCTACAGGCCGTTGCGCTCCGCACCGGCAAAACTCTCGATGAAGTTCAACACCTCATCGACCAAGCAAAACAATCGATGATTCCGCTTGGCAAACAAGTGAGAGTTATCGAGAGCGGAGTTACTCGCTGGTTCATCGTTACCCGCCAAGGCGTTGGTTTCATTATTACCGACTTTGGTGAGTTTCATCAGTTTGACTTTAACATCGACGACACATGGACAAAATACTCAGTTCTCTTTTATGGGGAAATTAGCGAGAACTTGATGCCGGTTTTCAAAAGTCCTGAATTGCTCCTCATGAGAGTGGATTCGGGATGCGAAACCGGACAGGTTTTCGGAGATCGTACCTGTGAGTGTCGAGAACAGTTGATGCTTGCCATGAAAACAGTTGCCAAGAAAGGCGAAGGACTCCTCGTTAATATACCTCGACAGGACGGCCGTGGCTTAGGTCTTCCCTTCAAGCTCGCAACTCTGTGGCTTCAAGCGAAGCTCAAACTCGATACCGTCGAAGCGGCGAATGTAATCGCACCAAGCGGTGTAATCGATGTTCGCACCTACAGCGGAGTTGTTGGTATTCTGAAATACTTTGAAATCCCAACAACCACCAAGATTAACTTGGCTACGAACAATCCGCACAAAGCAGGTGCGTTCATCGAAAACGGGTACACGGTCGCCGACTATACGCCAATCGTCATTCCGGCAACGGACCTCACACGAAGCCATTTGCAAGCAAAACAAGAACACCTCGGTCACATCGACCTTGTACCCAAACCAAAAGAAGGAGATCAGTATGAAGACACTACAGATGCTTCGGGAAACGATCAGCCTCCACAATAGCTTAGTGTGTTGCGGTCTTGATCCTGACTACACCAAGCTACCGCGGGAAATCACGGACGGTCTCGGTTCTAGAGAAGAACAGATCTTAAGATTTCTTCAAGAAATCGCGGACCTGACGAATACGCATGTTTGCGCCTTCAAGGCGCAAAAAGCGTTCTTCGACCTCTATCCGCATGGCCACCAGCTCCTCAAAGAAACCATCACCTACATCCATCGTCGCTATCCATCTCTACCTGTTTTTGTAGATGCCAAAATCGGGGAGGTGGAAAATACGATGGAAGTGTACCTCCGGAACATATTCGGAGAGCTTGAAGCAGACGGCGTTGTAGTAAACCCGTACCTCGGAAATGAAGTGCTGGCACCATTCGAAAACCTGCCTGATAAAGCTGCCATCGTAACGGTAAAAACAAGCAATCCTGGTGCGCCCATCGTTCAAGACATACTTGTTGTTGGCAACCGCAAACTCTGGGTGTACATACTCGAAACAATGGTGAGCCGTTGGAACAAGGCGTGTAATCTTATTCCGGTAATCGCCTCAACTACCGACGAGAATTTGGCATTCGTCAGGGAAATTATTCCGAATAACATGCCGATCCTCTTTGCAGGTTACGGTGCCCAAGGAGGTACAACTGGACACTTGCGAGAACTTCTTAACTTGGAGAATGCGGGAGTCTTCGTGAACTCATCACGCGGCATTCTGTATCCTTACGAGCCCAGAGATCCAGAATGGCGCGACAAAATTGTCCACTCCGTTGTCTCAATGAAAGCGACGCTTAATACGGCACGTGGAGTTTTAAATCAGAAATTCCTTCTGCTACTTGGCCCGTCGGGAGTCGGAAAGTCGACGATCATGGTGGAATTGAGAAAACTCGACCCGCGCTTCGTTTACATCTCGCCGTTTATGACCCGCAATCTACGGTCGGGAGAAACCGACAAGGTCCCGGTCAGCAACGCGGTACTTGACGAGATGAACAGGCAAGGAAAAATCCTTGCCATTAATGAGCTCTATGGCGTGCGCTATGCAACACCTCT
>CAZVQR010000004.1:9614-22002 GCA_964629505.1 uncultured Candidatus Saccharibacteria bacterium | reverse complement strand
ATAGGTGACTGGAGTTCAGACGTGTGCTCTTCCGATCTGCCGAATTAAAGTGTTGCGGCCGTAAGGAAAAGACGCTGTTTCCAAAATAACTTGGCGGCGGACAAAAGCCAGTTCAGTCACTTCACCGCTGATATCCATAAAAATGAAATCGTGTTTATTGGGGAAAGAGTCGCGCAGAGCAGTGAAAGAAGTCAGGACAAAAGAATTAAATTCAAGATGTTGTTGATGACCAAAAATTTTAGCGACAGCTTTTTCAATCGCCTCTTTAATTTCTTCCGTAGTAACGCTGATAAACAACGAGAGTTCCAAGTTGGTGGCTTTTTTGAAAATCGGCAAACGCAACTCGTAGCCGTTGAGCCGAATCTTTATTATTTTTTTCTCTATGGCGCTTAATTTAGCTTTGCCTTCGTAAAGGCCGTCACCAATCTTGGGTGCGTCTTTATCAAATTCTAATTCCTCGGCTTCAGTGATTCGTTCCAAAAAGTTGGGGGTGATAGTGAACGGCTCAGCTTTTTTAACTTTCAAAATTCTTGTTCGCGACAAACACCAGGGCGCCGACAAAACACAAAAAATATTTTTGACTCGACGGTCGCCGAAAGTGGTAAAAGTCAAATGCGACATTCCATTTTTCTGGATATCCATTGCTGATTTTTCCAAAGCCCTCGCCATATTGGCAAGCAATTTTTTCTGATTGATTTCCCGTTCAAAACGAAACTGCTCGCGATTGGTGTAAATAATTTTCGGTTTACCGCCGCTAAAGGTCACTACCCCGCCGCCAACGCTGCCGCTACCGATGTCAAACAACAGATAACTCTGTTCGTCTTGTCTTTTTAAGAAAGATAAAATCGACATAGTAAAATTATACCAACAAAAAACTCCATCTGCCAATGCACCGTTGGGCACAAGTTCAGATGGAGTTTAAACGAGTGATGGGAATTCATCTTGGCAGTCATGGATGTAACCAACCATCGTGGAGATTTTCCAGCCTCTTTTGGGTTTTCCTCGTTTGAGAGTAATCTGTTTATCAAAAATAACAGATAACTTACTCAAAAGCGGTTTAATCTCCTCCGGCTCAATTACCGTATCCATTGATACGCTTGTAATCAAACAGTTCCTTTGTTCAGCGTAGTTCGCCTTGACATTCATTTCCACTCGCCCTTTTGTTAGCAAGTTGTTTGTCATAGCTCACTCTCCTTTCCTGTGTTTATAATACAAAAAAACACTTTTCTGTCAAGTTTAGATTTGCCGAAATTCAATAAAAACACCTTCTCACATGGAATGTGAAAAGGTGTTTAGTTTCCGATAATGTATCAATACAGAACCTTCACTTTCGGTTCAGACCAGTTCTCGATCTCCTCGAGTGCCCGACGAACTTCGTCGGACGCGCGCGATTGTTCAAAACTGATCGTGAACTGAAGACGTTGTCCATCAAGCGCTACGGAGTTGATTCCCGTTAGGTTGATTTGTCGCTGTCTGAACACTCTGGAAATCCGTTCCAATAGTCCCGGCCGACTTTGTGCTTTGTTAAACTCCAGCGTTATCGAGTTCTTGCCGTAAAGCGTGCTCAGAACCCCGAGGATTCTCATGAACAGCTCGTTGGCTTCCTTGGTAACCTCCGACCCGAAGTGGGCGTTGGCTTGTGCAAACAACTTTTCGAAGGCTGCTTGGTCTTTGTCGCGGATCATCCGCGCCAAGTGTTGCTCGATTGCGATCCGTCGCTCGAGCATGGTCAGAGTTTCCGGATTTTCCATGACGATCGAAGTGTAGAGATCAGGACTCTGGCTCACGAGCCGTCCCATCAGTGAGAACATAACCCGATAGAAAGGACTCGTGAAAGCGAGACTCTCCCTCACTGACACACCAGCTTCTGTGATGAGTAAGGCGCTCGTCAGGTTACCTAAATGAGGAATAACTTGAACAGTTGTCATGTACCCATCGTGTTCGGCTGGAGTGCTCCACTTAATCTGTGCTCGCGTGGCCGTCAGCATGTTAACTACCCAAGTTTTCCATTTGGGTACAGTCAGACGGGCTGGGCACGCTACTACAGTTTGTCCGTCGAACGGTACTTCGGGCCGGAACATGGGATGAAGTCCCACGACCTGAGCTTTACTTTCGAGCATCGCTTCAACAGCAGGCTGCTTAACGGATGTGATGTCCATCAAAAGCTGATCTTCCCGGACCCCAGACAACACCGAACGAATTACTGCTGGCGTATACTTGATCGGGACCGAAAAGATGACCACTTTGGATTGCTCAACTACTTGAGCGTTAGATAATCCAGTGGGCTTTTTCTCGTCGGAGCCGATGACCGAACAGCCGAGTTGCTCAAAGAATCCCTTGAGCATAACACCGAAGCAGCCATTGATGCCGATGATGCCAACGACAACTTGTCTGACCATTGCCTCGTTTTGAAGAAGCACGAACGTCGTTTTGTTGTCCGGGACATCTTGAATGCCCTCGGCCAAAATCTTCAGTCCATATTCTTCAGCCGCTGCCTTGGGAGCAATGGCCCCAATTTTCACGTTGGGTCCGAGCTTGGCAACAGCCTTCGCTGCATTGCCGGTCGAGTCGCGTTTGCTACGCCTGTCGGGAGTGATCCCAATGCTGTCGAGGTATAACCCGCACTGCTGAATGGCTTTCTCATGCGACATCACGCACTCGAGCTCTTCAGCTCGGCTAATGTGTTGAGGTGCCAAGAGGCAATGGTTGATCTGAAGGTCGAGTCGGTCTCGTTCCCGCAGAATATACCCAGTTTCCCGAAACCCAGCCAGATTTTCCGTCACTTCCGTGACCTCGCCGGCGATTGAGTTTTGGACGGGCACTACCGCGTAAGCGGGTCCTTCGGTAAGGCACTTGAACACATTCGAGTGAGTACCGCAAAAGACGATCTCACAATCCATTTCTAACCAACCTTGCCTTTGAATGAAAGCCAGCGCCGCCTCGTGCCCGTTAGTGAAGGCATCGAGGACCAGTATTTTCTTTTTCATCATGTTTACCCTTTGTTTGAATCAATGTACATTCCTGTTATTTACTTCTACATCTCAGGTTAAAACTTTTAGAAATTAAGTCAACTTAATTTGCCAAGCTTTCAAATTCTGTGTAATACTAAATGGTATGAAATTGCTGATAGTGGAATCGCCGGCGAAGGCGAAGACCATCGGGAAATATCTCGGCCATGATTTTTTGGTGCGCGCTTCCATCGGTCATGTGCGCGATTTGCCGAAATCCAATAAAAACGCCGTGGACATTGAAGGTGGTTTTATTCCCCATTACGAAATCGCCAAAGGTAAAGAAAAAGTGGTGGCGGAAATCGCCGCCGCCGCTGATAAAGCCGATGAAATCATCATCGCCACCGACCCCGACCGCGAAGGCGAAGCGATTGCTTGGCACATTGCCCAAATTCTTGAAAAGAATTTGGGCCATTCCAAGTTTAAAGTTCCAAGTTCCAGAATTAAGAGGGCTACTTACCATGAGATTACTAAAGATGCTATTCAAGAAGCTTTGGCGCACCCGCGAGCGATTGACCAAAATTTGCGCCGCGCCCAGGAGGCGCGGCGCGTTCTGGACCGATTGGTCGGCTATGACCTATCGGGTTTGATTTGGAAAAAAGTGCGTTACGGTTTATCCGCTGGTCGCGTCCAATCGCCCGCCCTGCGTATTCTAATGGAACGCGAACGCGAGATTAAAGCGTTCAAGCCGGAAACTTTCTGGCGAATTTTCGCCGACTTTGACACCAAAGCCGGCGCTTTTCGCGCCAGCTGTTCAATTGAACCGAAAACCGCAGTGGAAACCGAACGAATTCTCTCCATCGCAAAAAAATCATCGTGGACAGTGGCCGACATAAACGAAACTGAAACGCGCCGCGCGCCGCGCGCTCCATTCACCACCTCCACGATTCAGCAAACCGCCTCAAGCCGTTTGGGTTTCTCACCCTCGCGAACCATGCGCGCGGCGCAAAAACTTTACGAAGCCGGTCTCATCACTTACATGAGAACGGACAGCACAATTTTATCCGCCGTCGCTTTAGCCGTCATAGCCCAATCCGTAAAAAATACCTACGGCGCCGAACATCACGAAGGCCATCAATACACGACTAAATCCAAAAATGCCCAGGAAGCCCATGAAGCGATTCGCCCGACCCATTTTGAACGCGCCACTGCCGGCTATGGCGGTGATGAGAAAAAACTTTACGAACTCATTTACCGCCGCGTCCTCGCTTCGCAAATGAAAGACGCGCGCTTGCTCCGCACCGCTATCACCGCCGGCGCCGCCGACCAAACAATTCCCGCTTTCACTGCCAACGGCTCGCGCACCTTATATAAAGGCTGGCTGTTAGCCGACCCGGTTTCCGCCGGTGAAGACACTGAATTGCCGAAAGTTGCCAAAGCTGAAGCCTTGAAACTCAAAGAAATTACTTCCGAAGAAAAACAAACCGAGCCGCCGCCGCGCTATAGCGAAGCCGGCCTCATTAAAGAATTGGAAAAACGCGGCATCGGCCGACCGTCCACTTACGCTTCCATTATTGACACTTTGGAAAAACGCGGTTATACGGAAAAAATCAATCGTTCGTTGAAACCAACCGACACTGGCGATGTCGTCAGCTCGTTTTTGGAACAACATTTCGCTACTTACATCAGCGATTCGTTCACCGCCGAAATGGAAGATAATTTGGACGCTATCGCTGAAGGCAAAAAAGAGTATGAAAAAGTGCTGGGTAATTTTTACAAACCTTTCCATCAAGAAGTAAAACAAAAAGAAAAATTGGAAAAAGCCACCAACTTAGGCGAGGCCGATGAAAAATTTAAATGCCCAAAATGCGCCGGCCCGATGGAAATTAAGCTTGGTAAAAATGGCCGCTTTCTCTCCTGTAAAAAATTCCCCGCTTGCGACGGTTCGCTGACCTTGGAGGGTTTAGAAGTTAAAAAACCAGAGGACAGGCCGCTGGGGATTGACCCGACCAGTGGCCTGCCGGTATTGCTTTTGTCCGGCAAATTTGGCCCTTATGTGCAAATTGGACAAACTCAAAGCTCAAAGCTCAAAGCTCAAAGTAAAAACCCAAAAACCAATAAGTCTGATTCGGGTAAGCCAAAACGAGCGTCAGTGCCAGAAGGATTTGATATCAGTAAAGTTACTCTAGCAGACGCGCTAAAATTTTTGTCGTTACCTCGTTTATTGGGCAAAGATTTAGCTGGCAAGGAAATCACCGCCTCGCGCGGCCGCTTCGGACCTTTTATTGTCCGCGACGGCGACTTCCGTTCGCTCAAAACCCCCGACGATGTTTACACCGTCACCTTGGAACGCGCTCTCCAAATTCTCTCCGAACCGAAAAAATCAAAACGAATATTCAAAACCAAAAAGTAATTAAATTAGTGGTCAAAAAACAAAATTCTGTGAGATTCTGAATCTCACAGAATACCCATACACTAACTTAAAGCTATCGCTTAAACTTAGTGTATATTGACGATTTGGAACAAATGATATAAGGTTTCAGGCAGATGAAAAGTCGTCGCGACTTTTTGAACAACTGAAACTAAACACAGAAAGTGAGATAAGAATGAAAAAATCTGTTGGTTTTCTTGCCCTCATTGAATATGAGGGAGTGCTTAGTGCCGTGCTCCAAGTGCGAGGGCGGCATAATGTTGAAAAAGAACTGCGTGAAGAATCATGGCCGGGAGGCTGTCAAGTTACCGTGCACGGCAAAGCGGAACAGTATGAGTCTCTTGAACAGACACTTGTTCGGGAGGTCAACGAAGAGCTAGGAACATTAGCTGCCGAACATATCCGCTGGGCCGTGGATAAAGGACACATCGAACTTGTGTATGAACTCCACAAACCGGAAAAAGTAATACTCACCTACGCGGCGGTGTTGCCTTACGAATTCGTGCAAGCAATACGCTGGCACCCCTCAACCGGAGGTCTTCGACTCATAACTGAACATGAAGTGGTATTTATCAAAGACCTGACAAAGTACAACAAACAGACAGGGGTACTAAACCGAGCTGACATCGCTATGTTCCCAGACGAAATTGAAGCGATTCAGAAGGCCTTCCAGATCTTCGGTAGGCAACGCGAAACCGCGAGTTAGTTCTATCTCACCAGACCACTATTCAGCCCCTCCCCGTGCGTGGGGAGGGGCTTTCTTTTTTTTATTCTTTGTATTATCTTTGTATTAATGTTACAAGCTACATGTTACAAGTTATAAGTTTTTATGGTTGACTTAAACCAACTAATTTCTTTGCTCGGCGAGATTTCGGATGACGACAAAGCGCTGGTGGAAAAAGCGTATAATTTTGCCGAAAAAGCCCATGAGGGACAAAAAAGATTTTCCGGCGAACCCTATTTCAATCATTGTTTTGAAACTGCCAAAATTTTAACCGAGCAAGGCATGGGGCCGATCTCCGTTGCCGCCGGTTTACTTCACGACACTTTGGAAGACGCCGGAGTCAAACCGGAGGATTTGGAAAAAGAATTCGGCGAGGAAATTTTGTTCTTGGTTGATGGCGTCACCAAACTCGGCAAACTGCGCTACCACGGCGCGGAACGACATATTGAAAGTTTGCGCAAACTTTTTGTGGCAATGTCACAAGACTTGCGGGTGCTCATCATCAAACTGGCCGACCGGTTACACAATATGCGCACTTTGCAATATGTCAAGCCGGAAAAGCAGGAGCGCATCGCCGCTGAAACCTTACAAATCTACGCCCCACTCGCCTATCGCTTATCAATGCGAAAAATCAACCGCGAACTGGAAAATCTCGCCTTTCCTTATGTTTTCCCCAAAGAATACGAAACGGTCAAATGCCTGCTGAAGCAACAGGAAAAAGAAAACGCCGAGCGATTGGAAAAATTCAGCCGAGCGATGAAAAAAACTTTGGCGAAAAGCGGCTTGGTTCAAATCCACACCGACACCCGCGTCAAAAGTTATTTAAGTTTGTGGCTAAAACTTCAACGCAAGAATATGGAAATTGAAAATGTTTATGACATTTTGGCTTTGCGGGTAATTGTGCCGTCGTTGGAAGATTGTTACAAAGCGCTCGGCGCCATTCACGGCCACTGGCGACCCTTGCCTGGACGAATCAAAGATTACATTGCTTTTCCCAAACCCAATAATTATAAAGGCATTCACACCACGGTTTTCACCGGCGACGGCGGCATTGTGGAAGTGCAAATCCGGACCGAAGAAATGCACCGCCAAGCCGAATACGGCATCGCCTTCCATTTGTCTTATAAAGAAGGTAAAAAAGTCGGCGATAAAACACTCGGCTTGCTTTGGCTGGCTCAATTCATTCCCTTTATTGGTAAAAAGAAAAATGACGCAACGGCAGACAACAAAGAAGTGCCCGATTGGATTAAGCAAATCGCCGACTCTCAAACGGAACTGTTGAAAAGCGGCAACGACGAATATTTTGATAACATGCAGGCGGATTTTTTTCAGTATCGGGTTTTTGTTTTCACTCCCAAGGGCGATGTAGTGGACTTGCCAATCGACGCGGGCCCGATTGACTTCGCTTTTGCCATTCATTCTGATATCGGCAATCACACCAACGGCGCTAAGATTAACGGCAAATTGGTTTCGCTTGACACTAAACTTAAAAACGGCGACATTGTGGAAATTCTGGTAAAAGAAAATGCTCATCCCAACGCCAAGTGGCTGAATTTCGTCAAAACTAATTTCGCCAAGAAAAAAATCCGCGATGTGGTAGACACAATTGGTAAGATATAGGAACGGCGGAAAGAACAAATTTTAAAAATTCTAGGCGGGAGCGTGCCAAATTGCGAGTTCTGACGAGCAATTTGGGGTTAAGGAATTTTTAAAATTTAGTTCTTGGAGCCGTTCTATTTCAAATCGTAAAATTCCGAACGGAATAGAGGTCGTCGTCGGGCGGTTCGGTTGGTTCCGGTGGCATTGGTGGCATGGAAGGAACTTCCGGCGCGATTTCGTTGCCAACAATCGCCGTTTCGGCTGGCGCCACTACTGGCATCTCCATCGGCTGTTTATTTTTATTGCTTTCCACCAACGCTAAAATCGTTCGCAAATCGTCATTGGTGAAAAAGTCAATGGAAATTTTGCCACCCTGCTCGCCGCGCGAAATTTTTACCCTGGTACCCAATGACTCCGTTAATTGTTCTTCCAAAGCGACAATATCCGGGTCAAACATCCGTTCTTTCTTGCGCGCCCGGTCGTAAGCAATGCGCCGTGATATCATTTCCGCATCGCGAACATTCATCTTTTTATAAATAATTTCCTTAAACAAAGTCATCTGTTCTTCCGGCCGGTCAACCAACATCAGCAGTGGCCGGGTGTGACCCTCGTTGATTTTACCTTCGCTAAGAGCTTGAAGGATTTCTTCCGACAAAGCCAAAATGCGCATGGAGTTGGAAACATACTCGCGACTTTTGCCAACCTTAGCGCCGATTTGGTGATGCTTAAAACCGAATTCATCAACCAGGCGTTTAAAAGCCCGCGCTCGGTCAATGGCATTTAAATCCTCGCGCTGAAGATTTTCAATAATCGCCAATTCCAGTTTGGTCCGAGCATCGTTGCTGTCATTACGAATAATCGCCGGCACTTCTCGAACACCGGCCAACTTGGATGCTCGCAAGCGCCGCTCGCCGGAAATCAATTCGTAATCAACAACCAAACCACCGTCATCTTTTAAGGATTCGCGACGGGTCACCACCAAAGGCTGAAGCACGCCATACATCTGAATGGAATCGGCTAAATCCTTAATGCGCGCTTCGTCAAAGTCCTTTCGCGGCTGAAAAGGATTGGGGCGAATTTTGTCCACTTCAATCCAAAAAATTGAATTATTCAAAAACTGCGATGGCATATATAAATAAAAATTAGTAACTACTTGTAAAGTATAAGGTATCAAACTCTGACGCGCAAGCAGTCGGAGTTCCGACCTCGCGGAGTGAGCGTCGGAATTGCTTTTTGTTGAAAACTTTTTTAATATGATGTTTAGTAATAGGGGCATGTGGCGGAATTGGTAGACGCACGGGACTCACCCTGAACCACGTAGGGTTCAGGGTAGCCATGTACCTTACACGGTACATGGCAAAATCTAAAAAATGTATTACACTTATGTTTTAATGCTAAATAATGGTAAATTCTACATTGGTAGAACCGACAACCTAAAAAGACGCGTTGCTGAGCATAAGAATGGAAAAGTTAGATCAACCCATCTTAAGTTGCCCCGTTTAATTTTTTACGAGGCGTTTTTAGAAAAAGCGGATTCCATCAGAAGAGAAAAATATCTGAAAAGTTCAAAGGGTAAAAGTACATTGAGAATGATGATTAAAGAAACATTAGCAAAATGTGGGCATGTGGCGGAATTGGCATACGCGTAGCACTCAAAATGCTATGACCGCAAGGTCTTGTGGGTTCAACTCCCACCATGCCCATTACAAAAAATGAACAATAAAATTCTGGTAATTGTCGGGCCGACAGCGGTCGGGAAAAGCGCTTTGGCGCTACGGCTGGCAAAGAAATTGAATGGCGAGGTAATTTCAGCTGATTCGCGACAAGTTTATCGCGGACTAAACATCGGCACGGGGAAAATTACTAAAAAAGAAATGTGTGGCGTGCCGCACCATCTTTTGGATATCGCTAATCCCAAAACACAATTCTCCGCCGCTGATTTTGTGCGATTAGGGCGCGCCGTGATTGTTGACACAATGGCGCGCGGCAAAATTCCCATAATTTGCGGCGGCACCGGTTTTTATATTGACGCCTTGCTCGGTAAAATTCTCTTCCCTAATGTGCCATCTAATCCGCCGCTTCGAAAAAAACTCGCTGGCAAAACCGCTCCGAAACTTTTTGCGATGCTTAAAAAATATGACCCAGTTCGGGCCAAAAAAATTGAAAACAATGTTTCTGAACGGAATAATCGACACCGCCTGATTCGGGCAATTGAAATCGCACCCTATCTATATACACTAACTTTAAGCGATAGCAATAAGTTAGTGTATCCAACTTGGGAGCTCAACTCCCAAGTAATCAAAATTGGTTTAACTTTACCGCCGAAAAAATTGAAAGAAAAAATTCACGCTCGTTTACTGGCGCGTTTAAAGCAAGGAATGATTGCCGAGGCAAAAAAATTACACCAACAAGGTTTGTCTTGGAAACGAATGGAGGAATTGGGTTTGGAATATCGTTATCTTGCTCGTTATTTGCGGAAAAAAATTTCAAAGGAAGAAATGATTGAAAAACTTCAAACCGAAATCTGGCATTACGCCAAACGCCAGATGACATGGTTCAAACGAGATAAAGATATTGACTGGTTCAAACCGAATGATTTAAAAAATCTGAAACAATTTTCTCAACTTCGGCGGCATTTTTTGTCGCCATTAATTTTACCCGCAATTCTTTGGCGCCGGAGAAACCGCTCACATAGGCCTTAAAATGTTTTTTCATTACCGCAAACGATTTATGCTTACTTAAAAGCTTGTCAAAAAGTTTGGCGTGTTCTAGCAAAATTTCCAATCGCGACTCTTGTGGTTTCTCCGTCAATAAATCTGGCTTGCCAAAAAATGCCCGACTGAGCATTGCCCCATCAGCGCCAGATTCTTTGACTTTGCGTTCGGCATCCGCCAAATCAATGACATCGCCATTGCCGATAATTAAAGTTTGGCTGCCTAATTTATCGCGAATCGCCACCGCTTCGCGGATATGTTCCCAACGCGCCGGCACATTGGACATTTCTTTGCGCGTCCGAGCGTGAATAATTATTGCCGCCGGCTCTTCGGCTAACAATTCCGACAACCAGGAATTCAATTCATTTTTATTGTAACCAATCCGAGTTTTCACTGACACTGGCAATTTTCCAGCGCCTTCTTTTGCCGCCCTAATAAGCTCGCGAGCAAGGAGTGGATTTTTTATTAAAGCCGCGCCGCCGCCCTGTTTTTCCACCGTCCGGTCGGGACAGCCCATATTAATATCAATGCCATCAAAACCAAGTTCCGCCACTAGGGCGGCGGCGCGGCGCATGGTCTCCGGTTTGGCGCCGAAAAGCTGGGCGACAATCGGCCGTTCTTTTTCAGAAAATTTCAAAAGATGGAGCAGCTTATTTTTGCCGGCCGAACAAAGGCCATCAGCCGAAGTAAATTCGGTCCACATCACATCCGGTTTTCCGTATTTAGCAATCAGTCGCCGAAAAGCCGCGTCAGTCACATCGACCATCGGCGCTTGGCAAATGAGCGGTTTCCCTCTTTTCTTCAATTTTCCCCAAAATCCAAAATTCATTTTGCTACTATACCCCAAACTACGGGGCAACTCCAAGAACGAAATTTAAAAAATTCCTTAACCCCATTCCGCCTTACGGCGGAACGGCACGCCCCCACCTAGAATTTTTAAAATTTGTTCTTTCTGTCGCCCTTATATCTTGGGACGCATCAGAGGAAACAGTTGGGTTTCGCGGAGCGGTTTGTCTTCCAAAATGGCAAAGAGGCGCTCGCCGAAACCAAAACCGCAAGCCGGCGGCATACCATATTCCAACATCTCCACGAATTCCTCGTCCGGCATCATCGCCTCTTCATCACCCGCCGCCAAAAGTTTTTTTTGCTCGTCAAAACGCGCTCTCTGTTCCAATGGGTCATTCAATTCCGAATAGCCGCGACCGACTTCACTGCCGGCAATGAGCGGTTGAAACATTTCGGTTTTTTCCGGCGCTTGGGGATTGGATTTGGAAAGCGGCGCCACAATTTTTGGATGACCGACTAGAAACGCCGGACCAGTGATAGTTTTACGGCAATGTTTCCATAAAGTGTCCAAAAGCCGCTCGCGATTTTCGCCTTGATAAGGAACTTTGAGCTCGTCCAATTTCTTTTTGATTTCGTCATCGAAAACTTTTTCAATATTCAAACCGGTCTGTTTTTTTATTTCCTCGGAATAATCAATAAGCGGCCACTGAGCGGCTAAATCAAATTTAAAACCGCGCGCTTCAAACTTGGTTTGGCCATAAACTTTTTTGGCGATGGCGATATAAAGTTCGCGACAAAGTTTCATCCCCTCCTTAGCGCCGGCATAGGCCCAATAAAATTCCATATTGGTAAATTCCTGCAAATGTTCGGCGCTGGTGCCTTCGTTGCGATAGACCCGACCAATCTCAAAAGTTTTCTCAAAACCTGCGGCCAGCAACCGTTTCTGCCAAAGCTCGCCGACCGAAATGCGCAAATACAAATCCAAATCAAAATCATTGTGATGAGTTTTGAACGGCCGGGCCTCGGCGCCACCGGTGGTAATTTCCAAAGTCGGTGTTTCCACTTCCAAAAAACCCCGTTGCTGTAAAAATTCCCGCGTCGCTGACCAAAAAGCGGCCTTGCGAGCGAACATTGTTTTTAATTCCGGACTCAAAAGCAAATCCAAATAGCGGTGGCGATAACGGGC
>CAZVQR010000004.1:0-9604 GCA_964629505.1 uncultured Candidatus Saccharibacteria bacterium | reverse complement strand
TCGGTATCTTGAAGACCATGCCACTTTTCCGGCAGAGGACGCAAACTCTTAGATAATATTCGCCAATTTTTCACCAGCAAGGTCTTTTCGCCGCGCTTGGTAACAAAAAGCGTACCATTAGCTTCAATAAAATCACCAATGTCGGCAAGGTCGGCAAAAAGCTGGAACAGCTCTTCGCCGCTTTCATCTTTTTTCAAAAGTCCTTGAAATTTACCTGAACCGTCAGCCAGCGTAAAGAAAATTAAACCGCCTTGGCCGCGAATCGCCATAATCCGGCCGGCGATGACAATTTCTTTTTCCTTTTCATATTTAGAAAAATTTTCCGCGACATCAGCCAGCTCGCGCCTAACGGCGCTCGCTGAAATCGGATAGGGTTCAATGCCCCGCTTTCGCAATGCGGCTAATTTCTCCAATCGTGTTTTTCTTATTTCCTCAAGCGTCGCCATATTTTTACCTATTATCACCGCTACCTTGTAATTTATCGCGCTCAACGCGCGAACGAAGTTTGTCAAGATTCGTTTTTGCCACCGCATCAAATGATAAGCCAAATTCAGTGGCCACTTGTGATAAATACCAGAGCACATCGCCCAGCTCTTTTTGAATTTCCTTTTTTTTATTTATTGTCACCTTACCGCCATCATCACGGAAAATTTTCTTGACTTTTTCCACCACCTCGCCGGTTTCGCCAGCCAAACCTAAAACCGGATACAAAAAATTCTTGCCGCCGATTGGCTTATACATTGCCGAAAATCTTGATTTTTTCTGATAATCGTTGAAAGTCATTTTCAAAATAAAAAAGCGATGCTACTAGTGTAGCACCGCTTTGCGGAAACCGCCAAATGCTAGAAACCCAACGGAGCGATAAAACTCGGTTGGAGTTTAATTCGCTGAATGCCCACTTTGTGGCATTCGTCGTGTTCCCAGCTGGCGCCAAAAGATTTCTCCCAGCCGGGAATGAAAAACATAGTGTGGATTTTTCCCGAACGGAATAACGGCCGGTAAAAATCATGGAGCAGTGGCCAACAATAATCTTTTTGGCCGGTAGCGCGCCAATCTTGCCACAATTTAACCATAAAACTTTCCGCCGGCATTTGGCTGAAAACATTATGGCCTCGTTTAGCCAACACATCAATAACGGCGTCAAACACTTTGAGATTTTTCTCTAATGAATCAAAGCCGCCGGTCGTAATCGGTCCCGAAACCATTGCCACCGGTATTGGCATCCGCCCAACCACCGTCAGACAAATTTCCAATACTTGAGATAATTGAATTGCTTTGTCAATTTGCACAAGGTCGTGTTCAGACCAGTAATGATTATTATTCATAAGGCAAAGAACTTTCTTACCGAGAAGATTAGCATCTAGAATTTTTTGGTCAAACCAACGGCACGAAAACGAAGCCGGGAAATTCTTTTTGAAAAATTTTGCCAGCGGCGTCTTTTTTGATTTGGATAATGGCATCTTTGACCGGCAAAACCAAAAGGCCCGGCGCTTTGAGCTGGTAAAGCAATGTTTCGGGAATTTTTTCGGCGGCGGCGGAAACCAGAATCTTGTCAAAAGGCGCCTCGCTCGGTAGCCCGAGCTCGGCGCCAGCTTGAATAATTTTCGCGTTGGGAAAATTATATTTAGCAAGATTTTTTCTGCCCAACGAAACCAACTCCGGAATTTTTTCCACTCCGAACACTCTGCCCATATCACCAACCAACTCCGCCAGCAAAGCGGTGGTCCAGCCAGAACCTGAACCGACATCCAAAACCTTATCGCCTTTTTGCGGCTCCAAAAGTTCCAACATAAAAGCCACGGTGAACGGCTGGGAAATCGTCTGGCCGAAACCGATAGGCAAAGGATAATCTTCATCGGCCTCCGCTTGGTAATCGGGACCAATAAAATCTACTCGGTTAATTTTTTCAAAAGCGCGATTCATTTCTTAAACTTCAAAAAAGCGTGCCGGAACTTTTGGTTGATTTTTCAATTACCGGTTTTTTTAAAATTTTTTCTTTGAATGCTTTGCCGGCCGCTTCGCGGTAAGGGCAATATTCGCAAAGCTCACCGCTTTTGGGAATGGTTTCCGACAGCAAACATTTTTTCGCTTCGGCTAATGTTTTTTCCACCCAACCATCATCACCTTTGTAAGCAATAATCCTGACATCAAATTCCAATTTGCCGTCAAAAGCCTTTCGGTCCTTGTAAGCGTTGACATAAACAAAGTAGCCGATAGACGATACCTGGAAACCATTTTGCCGAAACAACCATTGATAAACTTCCATCTGTCGGCGGTATTGAGCGTGCCAGCGAGTGTCGGTTAATTTATCAATTACTTCGTCTTTGGAGGTTGCCTTGTAATCAACAATGTGCAATTCGTTTTTGTCATTGAGCCAAACATCGTCAACGGCGCCGAACACCAGAAAATTAGTCGGTTCATGGATGAATCTAATGCCGGTAAAATTGTGCCGCCATTTTTCCAAATCGGGATGCTGAAAAGGCACCGCGCTGATTTTGTATTTTTTCATCAGAGGGTGGGCTTCTTTTTCCGCCCGATGAAGGTCAAATTCTTTTTTCAACAAGTGGTCAACCGCCGAGTTCAAGGTAAAAGCCGGCATAGACGGCCGCTTAATCCCCAACCGCCTGTCTAGATAAAAACAGCGCGGGCATTCCCAAAACAAATCAATTTTTGAACGCGAAATCTTAAACGGCTCCTTTGACTCCGGCTCAAAACTCCGATTCCAACGCTTGGTTTTAACGAAATTCGCCATACCGACATTCTATCACAGAATTTTTAGTTAACTTTAAAAGTCGCCATAATCGGCTGGCTGGAAGCGTCAAGAATCGGCATATCTAATTTCGGGTCAAAGGCGCGGTCGCCGTTGTCGGCGTGAAGCATGGCGAAGTAATTGCCACCAGCCATTGTGCCGCGCAAAAGTTCTACCTTGCCTGCCCCAGTGCCAGCATCAAAAAGCTGGGCGCCTAAAATTTTTCCCGGCTTTCCAGTTCCATCGTCTTCGTGAATCACCACCCAAGCCATATTCGTCAAAACTACCTGCTCCACCACCACTTCAATGCCAGCCGTTTGTTCTTTTACTGAAATTGAATTATCGCCGGTTAAATTCCCTATTGGCGTTTGATTGGTTTCTTTATCGGCATTATCGGCGGTTTTTTTGTCTTTTACTTCGCCGTCTGATGTGACATTCTTCTGCGTCCACAACCAACCGCTACCCAAACCCAAAGCAAAAGCGATGACAGCGATTATAATATAAGTGCTCAATTCGCTTTTCGGCGCCGCTGGCTGAACCGGCGGAGTGTAGGGCAAATTTTTATTGAAATTATTCATGGTGTTTTTTATTTAATAATTCTCTGGGCAATATAGCGCAAGTCCTTTATTCGCACAAGAGCGTCGCTTCATCACGCACCATTTTAATTTTTTCATCATTCAAACCGATAAATTTCAAGGGGCCAGCGTCGGCCTTCACTTCTTGACAAAGCACCACGCCGTTTTGCAAAAGATTTTGTTTTTCCGAAATGCCAAGCGTCGTCAGGCAAGTAATCGGGTGTAAATGAGTGCTCTCAATCAATTCCTGTAAATTACCCTTGACTGGATAACTCCAACCAATCATCGCCACTTTGGCGCACAAACCGTAGCTGATGGCGCTCTGACTGAATTTGGTGTTGGTTATCAGCCAACCCTCATCCAATTGCCGCCGCCGACCGTAATCAAAATATTGCTCAAGTAAATCGTCAAACCGCGCTTTGACATAAAGCGCCACCTTGAGGTCGGTTTTCTCGCCAATTTGATTATGAAATTTCAATTCGGCCATCAACAATTTTTTTTCATTCCAAGCAATCACATCAATCTCATGTTCGGCGCAATTACCTTTAACTATTTGGTCGTTCAAAACCTGAAAACCTTTGGCTTTGAAAATCTTGCCGACGAATTTTTCAAAAGGGAAACCGGTGGGCCCAAGACCCAGTAAAGCGCGGCGCAGGGAGTAACGCGCCGCCGAGTGTTTTTCGGTTTCGCTCAAAAGCCGATGGGCCCGCTGGTAAATCAAACTGGTGCTGGCGCCCTCGTGAATTTCCTGCTCCACCTTAGCGGCAATTTTTTGTACCAACGGCAACGAAGCGCCGGATTTTTTCAACGACTTTTCCAATTTGCGATAATCAAACGGCTCTACTTTGCCATTAGCTTTAGTTATCAAAATTCCCTGCCGAAACATCCTGACATTATACAATAATTCCGCCGCCAAGACATTCGCCTTTCTTTGAATAAATGACCAGCGACTGGCCGGGGGCGATAGCAGATTGAGGATTTTGGAATATGACCTTAAGGTTAAACCTTTTTACAGATTTAAGGTTTAACCTTTCCAAGCTAACTGCTTGCAACGGCTGGCGGTAGCGGAATCTTGCTAACAAAGGAAACTTGGGAGCCGGACTCCCACTTGGGAGTCCGGCTCCCAAGTCATTCGATATCCAATTAACATCGCACAAGATTACCGACCCCGAAAGGTTCGGCCTTTCGGTTTTTTGCGAAACGGTAATGGTATTTTTCTTAATATCTTTGGCAACAATGTAATAAGGCGCGTCAGCGGGAGTTTTTTTAGTAATGGTAAAACCATGCCGCTGGCCAATGGTCAGAAAAAACGCGCCGGTGTGCCAGCCAATAACTTTTCCATTTTCAAGTAGCACTTTTCCGCGCTTTGGTTTCAAAAAATGCGAAAGAAAATCCGGCAAATCCACTTTGCCGACGAAACACAAACCTTGGCTGTCTTTTTTCTCGACCGTTGGTAAACCAAATTTCTTGGCGAGCTTCCTAACTTCCGGTTTTATAAGATGACCAATTGGAAAAAGCGTCCGCGAAAGTTCTCGTTGGGTCAAAGTCCATAAAAAGTATGTCTGGTCTTTATTCGTGTCATTCGCAAACATTCGTGTATTGGTGTCGTGTTCCACGCGAGCGTAATGTCCAGTGGCAACAAAATCCGCACCGTTTTTCACAGCGTAATCAAAAAACGCGCCGAATTTGATATAGCGATTGCACATCACATCAGGATTGGGCGTCCGACCAACTTTGTATTCACTGACCATGTAATCAACTACTTCCTTTTTATATTCTCGCGACAAATCCAAATCGCGAAAAGGAATTCCCAAATGGGCGCAAACTCGCATGGCGTCCAAACGGTCTTCCCGCCAACCGCAAGTCCCCCAATCCGGATGCCAACCCTTAATGAAAACACCAAACACTTCATAGCCTTGTTTCTTCAACAACGCCACGCTCACCGACGAATCCACTCCGCCCGATAAGCCAACAAAAACCTTTTTCTTTTTTGCTAATTGACTATTCACAAACTAAATGTTAATTTAATTTTGGAACAAAAGCAAACAACACACCCAGCACATAAATGAAAAAAAGACACTCGGTAAAATCGGAGCTCTACAAACTAGAAGAAGAATACTTTAAACACAAACCTCATCTGGCGGCAATTATCCATCAGGTAAATCAGCTTATTGATCCGGAAACCAGTCTTGAGGAAGAGCAGTTCATCGAAGTGCTTCATCTGCTGTCAGTTGAAGCTAAAAACAAAAGGTCTGTTGGTAAAGTGGTGCCAAAAATGGCAACTTTAATCAACGGTTTGTACCAGACGCACTTACTCATCCAATTGTTCAACACAATTTGAAATAGCGTCAATTTCTTACGCCGAGCCCACGAATATCGCGCGCTCGGTTTTTTCTTTTTCGGCTTTAATTATTTATCTTTGATTGATAAACCTCAAATCACCTGTGTATAAACTACTTGACATAAACTCATTACTTGCTAACATTACCTTGTATTTCTAGGGAAAAGCACGGCGTAAGGTTTCGTCCTTAAGCAGTGCTTTTCTTTTTATATTCTAACTTATTTTTTAAATCATTCATATACCACATTTTTTCTTTTCCGGATTGCTTAAGAAGCCCCGAGCAATGCTTCCTGTCAGGGCTTAACACGACTTCCAATTTACCTTCTTCGTAAAGATATTGCGTAAGAGAATAAAAATCTCCGTCGCTTGATACGATAATAGCTTTATCGTAATTTTTATAATCAATCATTGCCTGTAAAACCAAATCAGCATCAATGTTTCCTTTTATCTTGCCATTTTCGTCCGGAATGGTCGGCTTAAATTTCAAGAAAAAACCCGCTTCTTGTAATTTGTCATAGAGCTTCTGATTAAGTGAAACAAAACCGATAAACATATAAGCCCGTTCCACATTGTATTTTTCTTTCAAATATACTCGGAATTTTCTGTAATCCAATTTCCACCCAAGCTTCTGGATGCCAAGATTGAGATTCTGGCTATCTATAAAAGCGTAATTATTTCCAGAATTTTTCATACTTTATAAACTATTTTCAAAATTTAGTAATAATTTAAATTTTCTACTTTGATTATACAACGGCACACGCTTAAAAACTATCTTAAATATTTTTCTTTATTCGCCACATGCTCGTCGTGAGTGATAGCGTAGCGCATATTGCCGTCTTTGCCGGTGAGAAAGTAAAGATACTTACTGTCCGTTGGTGTAATAGCGGCAATAATGGAATCCAAGCCGGGATTGGAAATCGGTGTCGGTGGCAAACCTTTGTAAAAATAAGTATTATAGGGCGAATCAATTTTTAAATCGTCCAGAGTCAAAGTAAAAGTATTCTTGCCGTTAACATATTGAAAACTGGAATCCACTTGAAGCGGCATATTTATTTTAAGACGTTTCCAAAGAATGCCGGCAATCATTTGTTTCGTTTCCAATTGCCGCGCTTCTTCTTCCAAAAGCGACGCCATAATCACCACTTCTTTCAGCGACTTGCCGAAAGCCGATATTTTTTCGTTTAGGGTGGTTAGTTTGTCGTTGAAATTTTTTTCCATCGCGGCAATAACGGCAGCCGGCTTAATATTAGGCGGAAAATAATAAGTGTCGGGAAAAAGATAACCTTCTTTAGCTTGCGCTTCAGCAAGAAATTTTTCTTGAGCAAAAGACGGTAAAGTTTTTTCCAAAATTACCGCGATTTCTTTTATGGAACTGCCTTCGGGAATAAAGACAACCACCGGTGTCAAACCAAAATCGCCCCGCGCTAACCGTCGACTAACGGTAAATAAACTTTGCCGCTTATCAAAATAATAGTCGCCCGCCAAAACCCCGCGGCCGCCGCTCAACAACCGATTCAAAGCGACAAACCAAAAAGACGAGGAGATGAAATTTTTTTGTTCAAGAAAATCGGCGGTTTGTCCGATGGTTACGCCTTTCTCCACCGACACCAAAGTGTGGAGCGGGAAATTAACCGGCTGATAAATAAAAAAATAACCGAGGATTGCTAAAATAAAAAAAACCATGAGGAAATAACGCCAGTCCAGAAGATATTTTTTAAATTTCATATTGGTAAATTGGCTGGCGCTTCGGCTTTTCGAGAAACCACCCGATTCAGAGACGGCGTTTCCACCGCCTTGCCCGGCAAATGGAAAATCGTCGCCAATTCCTCGCTGCTCAAAACAAAATGCTTTTTCTTATAAGGCTCGTGGAAAAAAGAGCGCGATTTGTAAGCGGCGAGAATTTTTCGTTTCATATAATCTTTTCTCATATCACGAAAATCTTGCCACGGATAATCAAAATCAGTCCAATCGTAAAAAGCTATGCCGTTTAGGTCCCGAGCGCTGTATTGGCGAAAACTGCCGATTAAACCGGGAATCGCAATGGCGTTGAAATTTTCGTTCCGAGCAATATACAAACCGCGAATACCGCAATCAAAAGGTAACTTGCCAGTATTGCGCTCCATCGCTTCCACCAAAGTTCGTTCGCCTTTGGTCAACAAAAATTCGCCGAAATTGAACTGACCTTCCACCGGTTTCTTGTCGCGTTTCATTATTTTATCAATTTCTTTCTTGGCGGCGTCTTTCCAATCGGTTTTGCCAAAAACCAAATCGGGAATCGGTTTCTCTTTGCGGTGCGCTCTAACAATAATCTGAAGCCAAATCTGCTCACCTTTGCCGACGGAACTTAAATATTCCAAAACTGCCGCCATCGGTTCCACCTTCTCTTCTTCTTCGATGTTAGTTTTATCCAAACCGTAATCAATATAAGTTTTTATTGGATAGGCATAAGGTTTTTTCGGGTCCTTGGCAAAATAACAGCCCCACATTGACATCGTTTTATTATCGTAATAAACGCCGCGAGTGTAATCGTTAACTTCGTGAATTTCCACCGACGGGTATTGAGCATAGAGTTGGGCCTGCAACATATTTTTGAAAAATGCCCGGGTCCAAATGTAAAAATGAACCTGGCCTTCCAGCGACACCAATTCCAGCGACCACCAAGGCCGGGTCTTGCCGTCCCAACCACGTTCAATAAAAGTGGATTCGCCACCTTCATAGAAAAGTGAAGTTAAAAAAATCTCCATCGCTTGCGGCGATTTGGTCAGCTCCCGTGGTAATTTTATTTCCAGCAAAAGATGCTCCTGGCTGTAAATGTAATCCAGTCGGACATAAGCGGTCCAAGCTTTCAAAAGAGCGTAAGCCAAAAGCGGCGGCAACCAATACGCCGCTGTATTAGCAATTATTGAAATCACCTGCAAACCAGTCTGACCGTAAAATTCCATAAACATATCCTTGAGAATAAGGATATTTTACACCATCCGGTCCAGCTAGTGAAGCTGTAAGCTAATGAAGCTAAAAGCTACTTCTCCGGTTGGGGAACAGCGGTATATTTGCCTTCTTTGTCGCGCTTGAAATATTTGGGATTTTGGAGGTTAACTAAAATAGTATTTTCTTTGACATAGCGCTCTTTCAGAACTTTTTCAATGATTTGTTCTTTGGTCAATGCTCCATTTTTTCCTAAAACATGGCGAATGACATCTTTGACCACGCCCGGCACATAACCCCATTCGGTCAAAGCGTAAAGACCGCGGCCAACCAAAACAAACCGCTTGTCTTTGATTAATTCATTGTGAGTGGTCGCCACATGAGCTTTACGGCCAAAAAGCCGCTCTATTGCTTTAGCGACTTCTTTGAAGTGAATCGGCGAGCCGTGCCGGCGAATTACCAAAAAAGCGTAATCGCGCACACCCTTGGCGCGAATGTTCGGTGAACTGGTTTTACCCCATTCGCCCAACGGATTTTTGCCGATATTTTTGGAAATGGACAACCACCGTTTAACGATTTCTTCGTCTTTATATTGTTCGGAAACATCCTTGACCTGCTCCAAAAACGAGGAGATGATTTCCGATTCCGGCACTAAATCGTCGTCACCGATATTTTTGTAAAGTTTGCGCAATGATTCGTGGACTTTTTCGGACAAACTTTTATCCACATACCAGCGGTGATGGAATTCATCGTCCTCTTTTTCTCTTTTAAACGGGTCGCCCAAGACCAACAGGAAACCGATATGATGCTGGGTGCTTTTATCTTTAGCGACATGATTGAGCAAAACCTCCTCGGAAACGATACCGCCCAATTTGTGAATAAGTTTTTCCAAATCGTCAAAGGCTGGTTTTTCTTTGCCGAACTGCTCCGACTTGCGGACGAAGTTCGTGGACTTCGCCTTCGGGAGTGTGCGCACTCTATTCGGCAGGGACGATCACCCTCTGGATGGGGACG
>CAZVQR010000003.1:11557-26712 GCA_964629505.1 uncultured Candidatus Saccharibacteria bacterium | reverse complement strand
GAACCCCCATCAAGACCTTAGAAGAGTCCTGCTTTATCCATTAAGCTACGAGGGCGCTACTCACAATTTATCCGCCCAAGGCGGACCAGCCTAGGGCTGGCAACTAACAATTTACAGCAAAATTGTCTTTTTATCTAGATGGGTCAACAAAACGCAGTGGAGTAGTTTTGATTTTATTGAACTTTTGTTCTCGCACGGCGAAATATTTCACCAGCTCGTCAAGCTTGGCGCGGTTGAACAAGACAACGGTGGAGGTTGCCGCCATCGAACGCTCCACTACCGCGTCGCTTTTATGATAATTGGAAAATTGGTAAAAAGCCAGCACGACAAAAATCACCAACAGGCTGGTAAAAATCCCAACTATTATCAACCAATCCGTGGCGCTGTTTTGGCCCAAATGATAATAGTCAGTGCCCAACAACCGCCGGCTTTTTAAAATTTTTCCAAAAAAATTCATGGGAATTATTTTTTAAGCTGAAATGTTTTAATTAAAATCAGCACCTCCCAACCAACTTTCTCCGGTTTGGTAAGGGCCACATCCGCCAAACTCAAGCGATAAGGCGCGGCTTCCAAAAGCGCTAGAAAATTCAGCAGTGACGACCAACCGCCAGACGCTTCAGCGCGCAAAATGATTTGGTCCTTGAAGTCATCTTTTGCCTGCTCAACACCCAACGATATAATTTTAAAATTAACATCAACAGCGCGCGCCAATGATTCCAAATATTCCACAAAATCAACGGTTTGGTCGGCACCGACGAAATAAGAGTCAATTTGTCGACGTTCGGTTTCGGTATCATTGACCAATTTTTCCAAAGTGCCGGCGGTTTCATTTCTTTTAAGTTGTAACTCAATATCGCCGAGAATATAGGAGGATTCATTATTAGCCGCGCTGACCAAATTCCAAAACCAAACATAAGCCGCCGCGGCCACCGCCGCGGCGGCGAACAAAACAAACAGAAAAATTTTTGGACGATTATTTTTCATTTTGGATTAAAGTCAAGGAAAATTCTATGTCTCGGTCTTTGGCGAAATTTGATACTGGAACATTGATGCTGGAAAAAGTCGGTTCGGCTTGAAGGGCTTTGACAAAAGCGACCAGCGCTTCCCGACTAGTGGCCAGGCCGGTCAAAGCAATCGCCGCCGACCAGGTTTGGGCTGGTTCTTGGGGGTGATAAGACAGACCGTCAATTCGGACTCCCGCTGGTTTTCTGCCGGCAATTTTTTCCGCCGCCGCCGTCAAAAACAAAGCTGGTTGGGGCGACAAAAAATCAACTCTTTGGTCTGTTGCCTCCAAAATTTTATAAACCTCTGCACCGTCATCAGCACCGTTCAAATTTTTAAGCGAAACTAAATTTATCTTTAACTCCGCCTGCTTGATTTTTATTAAAATATAGGAGGGCAAAAGAGCGAAACCGCCGATTAGCAAACTGGCCAAAACCGCGCCGGTTAGACCAGCCGAAAAACGATAAAAATATTCCCGCCGGTTTTCCATTTTTTCTTTTTGCGGCAAAAGATTCATAAAATTTTTTAACCTCCCGGACTTAATCCTACACTGCCGGCAACTCCACAAAGAAAGTAGAGCCCTTGCCCGCGCCTTCGGATTCTGCCCAAATTTTACCGTGATGGGCTTCCACGATTTGTTTGGTTATGAAAAGTCCATAACCGGTTGAGTGCACATTGATTTTGGTGGATTCTTTGCCATGACCGCCTTCGGTAAAAAGTTTCGCTTTGTCTTCCAAGGTAATACCTACACCGGTGTCTTTAATTGCTAATCTAATTTTATTATTGGTTTTTGATAAATCAATTCTAATATCTCCCGAAGGCGTAAAATTGATAGCATTCTCAATGAGATTTTTGAATAAATGGCCAACGATAAGCCCGCGGTCGCCGTTGACCAGATAGTTTTCATTATCTTGAACCCGAACATCAAGTTTAAGTCCTTTGGTTTCAGCTTCTGATTTGTAACCATTAATACTCTCCAGAAGCGCTTCTTTAAAATCAAACGGTTTGAGAACATAAGTTACTTTGCCGGTTTTGAAGTTGGCCGAATTTAAGACATCTTCCACTTGTTTAACGACTTTTCTGTTGTCCTTAAGCGCCAAACCGGCGGTTTCTTTCAAAAGTTTCTGGTCGGAATCGTAAGTGCCTTCTATAATCTCGGAAAAAACAGCATTGGCTTTGCCCAAACCGCCCTTCACTTCGTGGCTAAACAAATGAATGAAATTCTCCTGGCTCCGATTGGCCTCTTCCAACTCCTTCGCCAGTTTTTCGATTTTTTCCCGATTCCTTACTTCTTGCATAACACTCCGAATAAGGAAAACACCGATAACAACAGTAAGTATAAGCAGACTTGCATTTGTAATTATATCTGTTGGGTTATCTGAGAGCAGGGTTCTAATAAGTATAAAAATCCAGAGTATAAATGTGAAAACCTGAGTAGTGATGATCTTTAAATCAAACAAGCGGTGGCGAGTAATCGCATAGGTAATAGTGATGAATTGTAGAGCTACAAAGGGTATGCCGAACGGTTGAATGTTAAATCCATAAACAGGTAATAAAATGGTTCCGCCTCCGACAAATCCGAATATGGAGCTTAAGATTATATATTTGATTTGACTTCGAAAACTTCCCTCTGTGTGTCTGTATGCCATTAATAACTCGAAAAGAGCATAAAGTGGTATAGAAATATTTATAAATAGTTGGACAAAATAAATACGTCCTGGAATTTCATAAAAAGGGAACAGTAATTTGGGTACCGCACCACTGATAAGAAATGTGGTACCAAAAATTAGATCGGCAGTGTTAGCTACGAGTAAGATTACTGCAAGTGAGTTAAAAAATAAAAGAATTGGTTTTCTTTTATCCGATACCTTAATAAAGATTAAGATTGAATGAAGGAAAAAAATGTAAATCAATATTGAGCCATAGTACAAAATACGAATCCAAAAAAGTGCCGCGTCTGGATTAGTGGTAATAAGAGAAAGATACCTACCAGTTGCCCAAATAAACAAACTAATATTTACAAGCGCATACAAAACACTAAAACGATCATTCCAATTACGATGTAAGACAACAACCATCAAAACGAGCCCGACAAGACCCGTGATAATGTAAGTTATTGTATAAAGTGAAAGTAAAGACATTAAAAGAATTCTTTTAGAAAATCATAAACACTATATAGAGGTATTCCCCTATCTTGCATTTTTATTATATCCTTTTTTGAGGGAAACCCATAATATCCTTCAACTCCGTTATTGGGTACAGCTAATTTGTTGTTGTGATTAAAATCTGAAAAAAATTCTAAAATAAACTCACCCATCTTGCGGTACAATTCACATTCAAGTTTCAACAAACTTGTTATTTTAATTGGTGAGTAATTACATTTAGCAAAAGTTGGTCCTGTGTCAAATTTTTCCTCGACGACATGCGCGTGAATGCTAAAATTTTTTTGCCCATGTAAAAGCGCCCAAAAAGTTGGAAATGGTCCGCGATATGTTGGTAAACTACCAGAATGAAAGTTAATAGTTTCTATTTTAGGGATATCGAAAATATTTCTCCTAATAAGCTGGTCAAAATAACAAGAAACAATAATATCGGGGTTAATCTCAGTTAAAATTTTTTCAGTATGGTGAGAGTTTACATCTGCAACTTTTAGAACGGGAATATTGAGTTGTTTGGATAATCTCTTTATTGATAATAATTTTGGGGATAGTTTTTGAAACCGAGAATAGAGGTAATGAGCAGCGATAAAAAAATTATGCAAAACAAAAATTAGATTGAGATAGACAATAAAATTCCAACCAGACTTAATAAGATTTTTTCGAAATTGTTTCAAAAATGATCCATGTTTTCCCTTATATCGGTCAGAGACAATAATGAGTTTAATGTTTTTAGATAGCTCCGGCAGAATTTTATTTAGAATAATTGCGCTATATAGACTATCAATGGTAAATATAACGATGGATTTTATTGGCCTTTCCATATTGTAATTTAATTATACCGCCGAAACAGAAAGGGAGCAAAATTGACTTTTTATACTTCTTGGTATAACTTTTAAACAGAAAGATTAAAAAATATGGACCCCATCAACCTGATTATCGAAGAAAAAGACACACCGCCAATTTCTTGGCTCTCGTGGTTATTGATTATCCTCCACATTTCAAAGAGCTCTTGAAACAGCTCCGATTGATTTGCGAAGGACATTTACGAGGCACACTTAAGGGTGTGCTTTTTTTGTGATAATATAACGCGATGAGAAAAATTATCATTATCATCGCTGCTTCAATCGTTTTTTTGGAGCTATTGAGCGGACGGGTTAAGTGTCCAGCTCGCAAAGAACCCGACCAAATTTTCTTGAACCAAATGTCTATTGACCAAGAAAAACAAAAAGTTCTCTCTGATTTGAAACAGAGGCGACAAGCGGGACAGAAAATTTCCAAAAAGGATTATCAAGCTGGCTTTGAAAAACTCGTTTTGGAAGTTGAACCAGAACGGTTGGGTTATTTCTACGGTTTAGCCTTTCCGAATGGCAGAGCTTTCGTTCGAAATAATCTGCCGTCTCAAATAAAAGAGGTTGTAAAGCGGCACGAACTTGAGCATCTACTGCAAACCGGTATGGAATTCAATAAAGAGTTCATGGCCAATATTGCTACGGTGAAAGAATATCCGTGGGGCGGATTTCAGATGATACTTTTCGTAATTCGAGATAAATTCCGTTCGACTGATTCAATTCTCTGTTTCATCGTTAATCTCTGGGTAACTTTCAAACATTACCTCCTACCTCTTTAAGTTCACCGAAACCAATACACCAAAAGAGTAACAGGCATGAAAAAGGGTTGGTGGTTAAACCAACCCATGAACGGGCAACCGATCGGCTTCAAGTCTTTTCGAGTCTACCGACGGTGTGATGTCATACTACAACCCATAGGTGTTGTCCCTGCGGTATTCCATTGATTAAAAGTCACACCACAGAAAGCGATAAGGGTAACAGTAAACCAGAACAAGGCAACGATTACCTTGCGTAAGTTTAGCTGAAGAGTTTTCAATGTTAAGCCTTTCTTTTTGGAATTAAGCTTGCTTTCCAAAGAACCAATCCGGCACTCACCGGTAGCTCTAGTTACAGGCTACACCCGTCCTGTTTTTGTGTCAAGGGCAAATTTCTGAATATTTTACGGGCACATCAACTTTTTTCCCATCACATCAATTTGATATTGGGGGGTGTAATTGAAATCTTTCAGCAAGCTCTCCAACTTTTCTTTCATCTCAATTTCATTCATATTGTAATTTAATTATACCGCCGAAACAGAGTGGCGCAAAATCTTCTAGGCTTTTGTCTGCTTTACAAAATCAGACAGGCGATGTAATATCAAAATCAAAGAGACCTTTGAAAACCTAAAATTCCAGAAAGAAACAGTTTATGAAGAATGTACTTTTTATAGCGGGACTTAAGGAAGAATATTACTACCTCCCGTTTGTTGAGGCGTGCAAAGGAAGAAATGTTGCGATTTATCTATTTGATCCATCGCGTTTTCCAGAGCAAGCAATCGTGAGTGTGATATGCGACGGACCAATAACAAGCGGATTCATTGATGTCATTAAATATGTAGGGAACGAACATAAAGATGTTCGCTTGCCGATATTGGACATTAACATAGCATGGCATTTGCGCGAGAGCACTAATTTCTTGGAAAAGGAAAACGGTGGTATTGAAAAACGGTTTGCCAGAAATGAATCGCGTGCCGCCTTACGTTCGTTTTTCTCAATATTGCCGTGCGTTTGGGTAAATCGAAAAGATAATGTCGATCGACTCTCAAGCAACAAACTTTATCAACAACTGATAGCGCAAAAGTGTGGATTGTTGACACCAAGGACGCTAATCAGCAATGACTCCGTATCAGTCGCGGAGTTTCCTGTCTCCGACAGGGATATTCTCCTGAAATCGATGGGGTACATCAAACTCGATGATAACGGCGAATATTTTCTTTATTCTCAACGATTTACTTCCAATGAACTTAAGGAAGCCGAAAAAGCAATTCGCTGTTGCCCCATCTTCGCGCAGGAATATATTGAAAAAAGCTGCGAGCATAGAGTTATGGTTATCGGCGACAGAGTGCTGTCTTGTAAAATTAATTCTCAAGCCAGCGAAAAAACAAAAACTGACTGGAGGCATTACGACTTTGAGAATGTGGCGCATACGGCATCAGAGCTACCGTTGCCGGTGCAAGATTCTCTAAGACGATTTATGTCTGAAGTTGGCTTGCGATACGGCGCGATTGATTTGATAGAAACACCCCAAGGAGACTTCGTGTTTCTTGAAATCAATCCGTCTGGTCAATGGGGTTGGATAGCTGACCTTACCGGTCTACCCATACCTGAAGCGGTGGCAGATATGCTCGAATCCTTGTGAGTAGTAATTCTTCTTCAAAGCCACACTCTATCTAAACGAGGAGTGTGGTTTTTTTGAGCTCTGGTATATGTGAGCGAAGTATCTTTATCAAGAGTTTTGGATTCAACAGTTTTGGATGTTTTACGCGTTTAAAGAAATAAATTGCTATCCGAACTTCCTCAATGGCCTTTTCCACCTTACCCATATGTCTGTATAACATTGCCAATCCGGCGTGCGCTATCGCTTTTTCATCAGCTTTTTTGGCTTTCTTCACGGCCCTTTGATGCCATCGCAGGGCACCATCGAGATCATTGAGACGTCGGTAAACATCGGCGGCCCGTTCGGCAGTGAGAGATATAGGTAAATAATTGTAGGTGGCACGAACGAATGTTTTTGCTTTTCTTGATTTTCCCAGCATAGCGTATATTTGCGCTAAATATATCCTGGCGTTGAGATATATTCGTTGTGGTAAAAATTTCTTTCTTTTTATAAGCTCTCGACAAACACGAATTGCTTGATTAAAATAGTTAATAATTTTAAGCGTTCGAGTTCTTTCTTTTTTAGCGTTTCGCGAATACTTCAAATCTGCCGCGTGATGATACAGAAAAAACGCATGTTTGAGAAGAAACTCGTCCATTGCTGGGTGTTGTTTCAGATATTTTTCTACAGTTTGCAAACCCACACGATATTTTCCTTGTTGCGCCAGTCTTTCCAACCCAAGCAAGTATTTTTGTGATTGTTTTGTTTCTAGCATAAAAATCCTAAAAAGGATTATTAAAATTTATCATAAAATGGTTTTAATTCCCATAAAAAAGCAGCAACACCCGTTGCCGCTCTCTCCCCAAACCTTCTTCCTAATCCCGATCGTAACGGGTTGAATCTTCTTCTTGGTCACCCATTTCTGGTTCATTACCCGAAGTTGTAACCATTGTAAAATGGCTCGCGGATAATCCCAAACCCTGTTCGCTTGTCCGAGGTTTCTTTTCAGCCCGTCGGAGGAGCAATGGGGTGAATTCGTCTACTTCAACTAACTGTTCAGCATTCATGGTTATCCTTTTTGTTCAGTTTCGGATGTATCACATCCAGGTTGGATATTACTTAGCTGCTAAAAATGGTCAATCTTGCCAGATACTCCATTTAGTGTCTAAATTTTTACTTCACCACCCCCAACTCACGACCGATTTCCGAACAGCACTTGACCAGATAATCTAACTGACTTTTTTGATGAGTGGACATTACTGTCAATCTCAATCGCGCTAATCCTTTGGATACCGCCGGCCAGCGAACGGCCGGTGCGTAAATTCCTTTCTCAAAAAGTTTTCGGCTGAAAGCGATGGCTTTCGCATCTTCACCTATCAGCACCGGAATAATCTGCGTTTCGCTAGTCGAGGTGTCAAAACCTTTTTCTTTCAAACTTGAGCGCAAGTGATTGGCGTTTCTCCACAACGATTCACGATGTTCGGGTTCCGTCTCAATTACCTGAAGTGCCGTGATAAGAGCCGCCGAAGAAGCCGGTGTCATTGCAGTGGAAAACATATATGACCGACTGGCGACGCGAAGATAAGAAATCAAATCTTTATCGCCGACAACGAAACCGCCGCTGGAAGCGAGAGCTTTGCTGCAAGTTCCCAAAACCACATCAACATCGGCGGTGGGTTTCAAATTGAAATGTTCCAAACTGCCGTGGCCAGTTTTTCCCAATACACCAGTCGCATGCGCTTCGTCTATCATTAATAAAGCGTCATAACGCTTGCAAAGCTCAACCATCTTATCTAACGGCGCAATGTCGCCATCCATACTGAAAATGCTGTCGGTAACAACCAGTTTGCGGCGAAATCTGTGCCAACGGAGTTTTGCTTCCAAATCGGCCATATCGCGGTGATGAAACTTAACTTTTTTCTGTTTGCTAAGTTTGGCGCCGTCAATGATGCTGGCGTGATTCAATTCATCGCTGATAATAACCGTGTCTAAAGAAAAGAAATCGCCCGGCCCGACTTTCATTAATTGAGCAATGGCACTAACTGCGCCGACATTGGCGCTGTAACCGGTTGGCCAAACAATCGCATCCTCGCCTTTTTTGAAAGCGGCGATGGCTTCTTCAAACTCGCGATGGATTTTGAGATTACCCGAGAGCAATCTGGAACCATCCGAACCGACGCCCCATTTTTTCGTCGCTTCAATGGCGCTTCGGACAATCTTTGGATGAGTGGCAAGACCGAGATAGTTATTTGAAGTGAACATTAAAACTTTTTTGCCATCAACAACCACTTCCGGTTCTGGTGGGCCTTCCACAAAGTGCAAATCGGGATACAAATCATGAGCGTAAGCATATTGAAGAATTTTTCTGATTCTTTTCATGTTAAATTTTCATACCCGCAAAATGGTTTTATTTCCCCAACCTTTAGCTTCTATATAGTATCACAGCTAGCGGAACATTCACGGTATTATTTAAAACGATTTTCGTCGGCGCAAGATGCGATCTTCAGAATAATACAGCGACCGAATGTCGCCCGCCAGATAAAATGAACCCGTAATCAGAAGCGCGTCGCCTTTGGACAATTTCTTTTTTGCGTCGTTAAACGCTTGAACCGGATCCGAACGCAACTCGACTTTGGAAGGTACTTGGCAATATTTTTTAGCTTCCTTCATGAGCAAATCTGGACTGACAGATTGTCGCCCAGAAACGCTAAACCGCGTGACATATATGTTATCGGCGCGCGGCGCAATCAGACGCATTATTGTTTTCCAATCCTTATCAACGGATACCGCGATGATCAGAAACAACTTGCGATATCGCAGATTTTTCAAATTAAACAAAGTGCTTTCGATTTTTGAAGGATTGTGCGCGCCATCAACTATCACGATTGGGTTTCTCTCGACTATTTCAAATCGCGCGGGCAGTTGCGGCATCGGTCCAATCTCCTCCGGCGCGTTTGCGATTCCAAGCGCGCCGCAAATTGAACCGGCCAACGACAGATTACGCATCGCGTAATCGAGGCCGTTGACATCAAGGGAATGGTATTCGGCGCCGACTTCGCTGCAAACGGATTTGAAAATATTTAGAATTCGGGAATTTTCTTCGGTGGTGAAAAATTCGCTCTGGCGCTTGATAATGCCAGCTTTATCCCAAGCAATGTCCTCGCGCTTATTCCCTAGTATGTTGGTATGATCAAGTCCGATATTAGTAATGGCAGTGATAATCGGTTTCTTAATAATATTGGTCGCGTCATAACGACCGCCGAGACCAACTTCAAGAACAACATATTCACATCTTTGTTTTTTAAAATAGACAAGCGCTAGCGCGAGCATTAACTCGAAATACGACGGCGCGCCATGTCGGCTCGATTTGATTGTCTCATCAATCATTGGCTTCAGTTCGTCCAGGATGTCGGCAAACACCAAGGAATCAATGTATTTGTCTCCGACTTGAATCTTTTCAATGGTGCTTACGGTAAAAGGCGAAGTGAACAATCCTGATTTTTTTCCCGCGCGAACGATAGATTGGTGAACTGCGGCGGCAACACTCCCTTTTCCAGCGGTGCCGGTTATGTGTATATACTTAAACCCAACTTCAGGATTGCCGACAAGGTCAAGGAAATCTTGCATGCGCTCTAAGAACATCTCCGGCTTAGGGTGCGATTTCAAATTCGTCTTTTGATATCCTCCGGAAATATTGCCGAGACTTTCCAGGTAGCGCACGGCCGCGTAATATCTGGCGTATTTTTTTGAGTCAACCGACTGATTCATGGCGATAATATAGCGCATGACAAACTAAAAAAGAAGGCTCCGAAGAGCCTCCTTGTGAAATGATGATTACATATCCGCATCCATTGCTTTGAGAACTTGCGTGTACAGGTCTTCAACGATTCTTTTTTGTCCTCCGCCGATTGTCGCATAATGGTCGAGTCCCGGCGCTGAATTGATTTCAATAACCCAGTACTTGTTTTTGATTGGAGAATGTCGGATGTCTGATTTGGTAATGACATCGACGCCACAAAAACGGAGTCCCATGTCTTTGGTCAGACGAATCGCTAAATTTTTAAATCCGTCATTTATGACAGCAGTTACATCAACGGAATCTCCGCCGCCGGACAAATTCGCATTGTCCAGAAGAAAGATTGTCCGTCCGCGCTCCGGTTTTGAGGCAAATGACAATCCCAATCGAGACAACTTAGCGACAATCCGCGGATCTTTGAAATTAAGCACGGTGTCTCGCCCAATCTCTTTGAATCGCCGTTGTTTGCGCGCAAGCAAATCTCTCACGGATGTTTTTCCGTCACCTTCAACTGACAGCGGAATTCGCTCGTACGCGGAGATTACGCGGTTGTCGAGAACAACAATGCGATAGTCGCGTCCCTCAATGAATCTCTCCACCAATATCATGTGATCTATCTTTGACGCGGCTCTCCAAGCCATTTCAAATTCGCGACGAGTCTCAACTTTGGCGACACCCCGGCCTTGACTGCTTCCATTCGGCTTGATAATGACTGGCCAACCGAGCTTTTTGGCATAACGATAAGTTGCCGCCGCGCTGTTCTTTGAACCAATGATGGCCGCCCATTCCTCCGAGCAAAAAGCTTTGCCTTGAATGACTGGGTAGCCCATCTGACTCATGAAAAACTTTGCGTAGTCTTTGTCGCGAGCTATGTCCGAAGCTCCCGTGCGATTGATATCAAGCGTGGAATAGCGAAAGTATCGCCGCCTGCCGCTTTTGAACGTAATCTGACCTACCTTACCCCAAATCGGTTCCAACAAAACTGTGGCACCGATTCGAGACGCGATTTTTTTCAATATTCTTGCAACAAGATTTTCTTTCATATCTAAACTCTTTTCTACCATAAGAAGCTGTAATAATCAATGCAAGCCGATTTGGTATTCGTAAAGATGGCGGTAGACACCACCTTCTTTGGCAATAAGTTCTTGGTGAGTGCCCTGCTCCACGATTTTGCCTTTGTCAAAAACCAGAATTGTATTAGCCTTGCGAACGGTGGACAAGCGATGGGCAATGATGAAAGTTGTCCGTCCTGTCATTAATTTTTCCAATGCTTCAGTAACAATTTTTTCCGTCTTGGCATCAAGCGCGCTGGTCGGCTCGTCTAAAATTAAAATCGCCGGCTGTCGCAAAATCGCTCGGGCGATAGACACTCGCTGTTTTTGCCCGACTGAAAGTTTTATTCCTCTTTCACCGACCGTCGTCTCATATTTTTTCGGCAAAGTATTCACAAATTCTTCAATGTGCGCTTCCCGCGCCGCTTGAAAAACTTGTTCGTCTGACGCGCCAAACGAACCATAGCGAATGTTGGCTTTGATGGTATCGTTGAATAAAGCTACTTCTTGCGGCACAACAGCAATTTGTTGTCTTAAATTTGTCAGATTGAATTTTCGCGTATCAATGCCATCAATCAGTATTTGCCCTGCGGTTGGAAAATTGTAGCCGGAAATCAGCGAGATGGCGGTGCTTTTGCCGACACCCGATTCGCCGACGAAAGCGATGATTTGTCCGGGCTGAATAGAAAAAGAAATATCATCAAGCACTTGGGGTTGATTGTGCCCATAACTGAAACAAACTTTCTCAAATTTTACTTCGCCTCTCAACGGCGCCAATGACGCCGCGCCAGCCGGCGCGTAATTTTCAATGGGTTGGCGGAAAATTTCATTCGCTTGCGCCGCCGAGCTGATACCGTTTTGAATTATCTGCCAGCTGTAACCAAGCATCACGAATGGCCCGAAAAACATCAGCGCGTAACCGTTCAAAGCCACCAATTCACCAACCGTGATAACACCGTTGGCGACAAACTGAACGGAAAAAATGAAAACCGTCAGTTGGGTGGCAAAAACTATTAATCTTTGAAAAAAACTGACATTGCTCCAAATTATTTGAAGTTTGTACCACAAACTCCAGGCCTTGCCGAGTAACGCTCGGCTCGCCTTTTTTGACTCATATTCTTCCGCCGCCGCTTGCTTGACGCTTTCAATTTGAAGCACCGCCGCCGCCGAATCATCCCAACCTTCGTTCCAAGCGCGGTGCACCGCCCAATCAATTTTGGCGACCGGTAAAAGTATTCTGATTAACAGCAATAAATAAAGTAATACACCTACTAACAAAATTTCCGCCAGTAAAAAATTAATACTAGCCGCCAAGGTGATGCCGATTAAAATGCTTAAAAATTGCGGCGCGAAATCGGCGATGACTTGAATAAGACTGGAGACCCGCCAGCCGGCGGTACTTAATTTTTGCAAGTCGCCGCTGATATGGGTGTTTTTGTGAAAAGATAACGGCAGTTTAAAAAAGTGAATGAAGCCTTCGGTTTGGATATTGAACTGGACGCGGGTATCTATTTTTCGGCGCAAGCGGTCCATTATCCAGTCCACATTATTGGCGACAAGCTGAATAATCGCCCAAATTGACAAGAGCAAACCCCAAAGCGGTAGCGAACCGAACACAGTGGTTTTTTGTTGGGACACATTGATAAGCGCGTCAAAAAATCGGCCAGTAATGAGAGGCACGAAACCATTGGCAATGGCGGAAATAACGCCAAGAACCATTAAAATTATCAGTTGTTTTTTGAATGGCCGAGCGAATTTCCATATTGCCAGTAAGCCGGTTTTGATATTTTGTTTTTCCAAAGTTTCTTTATGGTAGCACAAAATTGCTGGGGTGGTATAAAAAATATTTAGGCGATGGGACGACGCAAGGCCGAACCGATGGCGGCGGCATAACCCAAAGAATCGTGGAATTGAATCGGCGGCACATATTCATCAAAAGAAAAAGCATTAGCCCAGACATTGCCCACCGTTACTGGCAAATTAACATTGGCGCCAACATATGCTCTGAAACCATTGATGTTGGAATCGCGCCCGCAAAGAATTATTGATTCAATTTTATCATCAGCGCTGTTGGCCACGCCATCAACCAACAGCCGATGTTCTTTCCAGTAAGCCAACAGCCGATTGACTTCATCGCGCAACACCGAAAGCGTGCCGAGCAGGGAAGAAAACTTTTCAATGTTACCGCCGATTTCACCACCTGCCGTCGCGATTGATTTTCTTAAGGCGGCAGAAAAGGCGTTGCCGCCGATATTCAAAGTCGAGCTGTACTGGACAACATTGCGTCCGACAATCGCCAAACCAGTGGAAACGCCGCCAAAATTGATGACTAAAATCGTTCGTTTGTCATTATGATGAATCAACGCCCGGGCCACTGCTTGCGGTTCTATTTCCAGAGACAGCGGCTTGATGCCGGCGGCTGCCAAAACATCAACAAAATGGGAAACGATTTTCTGCGGCAAAACCGCCACGCCAACATCTAAAGAGTCGGCTTTAACTTTTGACGGACCGATTAACTCAAAATCAAACACTGCCTCGCGGGAAACAATCGGCACAAATTCTTCCAAGTGCAAATCTAAATTGCCCCGAATGTATTTTTCAGCCATGAGCGGCACTTCGGTTTTTAACAAAAAAGCTTTCTCTTCCGGCACCGAAACTGCCGCGTAAGAGGTGGGCCAGTCCTTTTTCAACTCTTTGAGTATTTCAATAATTTCTTTGGCTTTGGCAACATCACCGCCTAAGACCGCGCCGGTTGGCAATTCCCGCTCGCCGTAAACTATCGGTTTTAAACCGCCATCGTCAAAATGTTTAAGCAGAACAAACCTGACGGCCTGGTCGGAAATCGCCAAACCAACCGCCGGTTGCGCCAAAAACCGCGGCGCCGGAAAATATTTTAAAAAGCCGTTGGTTATCACCTACTTATTATACAACACCATCGTTCAACGGCGAAGGCGAAACAAGCCGGGCAAGATGGAAATAATGATAATCAGTAAAACAATCGGCAGAATATATTGGTCAATGCCCGGCACCGCTCGGCCCAGAAAATAGCCGAGGAAAATAAAACCGACAGACCAAACAAAACCACCGACAACATTGAAAACGACAAAAGTTCGGTATTTCATTTGACCAACGCCGGCGGCAATCGGCGCGAAAGTTCTGACAATCGGAATAAAGCGCGCCAAAAAAATCGCCGGCGGGCCGTGTTTTTCGTAAAAAAGCTGGGCCTTTTCGGCATAATGTTTTTTGAAAAATAAAGAATCTTCGCGGGTAAAAAATTTCGCGCCAACCGTTTTGCCAAAAGCGTAACCGACCGAATCACCGACAACCGCGGCGAGAAAGCAACCTAGCGCCAGCCAACCAATCGGTAAAATTCCCTGCGAGGCCAAAAAGCCGGCGGCAAAAAGTAACGAATCGCCCGGAAAGAAAAAACCGAAAAACAAACCTGACTCGGCGAAAATAATGGCAAACACGCCGAGCAAGCCAGCGGCTTTTATCAAAAACATTGGTTCTAGATATTCCAGAATAGTCATTTGTTTTGAATTAGGTAACGACTTTAAGAACTAAATTTTAAAAATTAGAATTTCCTTTCTCAAGAAAGCTCTTGAGGATGAGCGCGGCGGCGGCGGCGTCTAGTTTAGCATTTTTTCCTTGCAGCCGCGCCGCTTCGGCGCTGGTGAGAAATTCCGGCTCAAAATGAACAAACAAGCCAGTTTCTTTTTCCAGTCTGATTTTAAACTCGCGAATATTTTTCATAATCGGATTGTCTTCGCCGGTA
This sequence comes from uncultured Candidatus Saccharibacteria bacterium, assembly GCA_964629505.1. Classification (GTDB taxonomy): domain Bacteria; phylum Patescibacteriota; class Minisyncoccia; order Phycocordibacterales; family DSPV01; genus 2-02-FULL-44-35. The sequence continues at coordinate 11,725 of CAZVQR010000003.1, read as the reverse complement.
AAATTTTTGGACTCGCCTAAAACAATCGCCCCGACATCTTGGTCCCGACAAATTCCCGCCATGGCGGCTAAAAGCTTTTCATCGTTCGGTAAAACACTATGAGGCAAAGCAAACTCGCCCGCTTCATCGCTGATGGCCACGCCAACTCTTTTCATTCCATAATCTATA
>CAZVQR010000003.1:0-11547 GCA_964629505.1 uncultured Candidatus Saccharibacteria bacterium | reverse complement strand
ATACCCAAAAAGCGCATAAAAAAATGGTAGCACAAAAACCATTTTTCCTATATTCTTTAACAAAGATGGAGGGGTCGGATAATGGTTATTCCACCGGTCTTGAAAACCGGCGCCCGCAAGGGCTTGTGAGTTCGAGTCTCACCCCCTCCGTTTTGATTAATTTTTTAGGAATCTGGTATAATGCCCGTATGAGTATTTACTTTTATATGATAATAATAATTACGGCGTTCGGCGGTTTATCAATCGCCCACCTGATTCATCACAAAAGAAAATATAGCCACCAATTGATTTGTCCCATCGGTGCCGATTGCGACCCGGTAATCTACAGTAAATACGCGCGGCTTTTCCGTGTGCCTGTGGAAACCATCGGCGCGATTTATTACACCATTATCGTTTTGACCTACGCCGCCTTCCAAGCTCTGCCCGACTTACATTCACCAGGCGCGGCGTTAGTCCTTTTAGAACTCACTACCGTTGCCTTATTGTTTTCCATTTATCTGACCTACATCCAAGCTTTCGTCTTGAAACGCTGGTGCACTTGGTGTCTTTTCTCGGCCACTATTTGTCTTATAATTTTCCTAGTGGAATTCAAATTCGCCGGCTTTTTTGATATTATAAAAATCGCTAAACAATTATTGTCAATTTAAAATGGAAACTGGAAAAACTATCGCCTGGCAAACCCTTGAATATCAAAGTCGCGCCCGCAGTAGCGATTGGTTTTGGGCAGTTGGCATCATTGCCCTTTCCGCCGCCGCCACCGCTATTTTATTCAAAAACTTTTTATTCGGCATTCTGATAATCATCGCCACTTTCACCTTAATGCTCCAGGCCGCCAGGAAACCGCGTCTGCTCCGTTTTGAAATTAATCAAACTGCTATTATCGCCGGTCAAGTTGCTTATCCTCTATCGTCATTGGAATCTTTTTGGCTTGATGAAACGAATCCGACCGATATTCGATTGCTTCTGAAATCAAAAAACCTGACCGCCATGCTAATTGCCATTCCGCTTGACGATACCGAACCGCAAGCAGTCAAAAATTTTCTCTCCAACCGTTTGACCGAAGAAGAAATCCGCGAGCCGCTATCGCAAAAAATTATGGAGGCGTTTGGTTTTTAAAAACCAGCTTGCCAATTTTTGCCCCCACGAGGAATCGAACCTCGATCGCAAGATCCGCAATCTTGCATTCTATCCATTAAACTATGAGGGCAGCTGTTTATTGATTAGTTTCGCCAGCCGAGATTTTTTGCGAGCGGCGGTATTTTTTTTGAAATACTTGGTTTTGACGGCTTTATCTATGGCTTGGTAAGCCGTCGGCAAAAACGCTTGGGCTTCTTTTATTTTCTTTTCTTTAATCAATCGCTTGATTTTTTTGACGGCGTTGGCGATGGCGTCTTTGCGGCGCAAATTAAAAACCCGCTTTCTGGCGGAAACTCTGATTGCCTTTTTCGCTGAACTGGTTATGGCCATGTCTAAAAAATCCTAACAGAAGTCGCCGACAAACGCAAATTTTGCTAATATGACTTTATGATTTCAACGGTTAAAGGAATGGTCGCGAACAAAAACCAAAAATCGCTGGTGGTGGAAGTCGGCGGCATTGGGCTTAAAGTTTTCGCGCCGACCGAGACCTTGCAAAAAGCCGCTCGAGGTAAAGCTATTTCACTGTTCACTCACCTCGTCGTCCGCGAAGACGCCCTGACGCTTTACGGTTTCGCTGACAAAGAAACTTTGGAATTTTTTGAATTGCTCATCGGCATCAGCGGCATCGGGCCAAAAACCGCCGTGGCGATTTTGAATGTTGCCAGCCCGGAAACCATCAGAAAAGCGGTCGCTTCCGGCGACACTTCCTATCTCACCAAAGTTTCCGGCATCGGCAAAAAAACCGCCGACCGAATTGTCCGCGAATTGGAAGACAAAATCGGCGCGCTGGAAGAAGGGGTGAGCATTTCCGAAGAAGTGGACGCGGTAGAAGCTTTGCGCTCACTCGGCTACTCCCAGAGCGAGGCGCGCGAGGCGCTAAAAAAAGTGCCGCAACTAGTTACTGGCGCCGCCGAGCGCCTCAAGGCGGCCTTAAAGATTTTAGGAAGATGAACAAAATTCTTAGTTTTTTAAAAAGACTCATTCCGCGGAAAATCTTTGTGTTTTTTCAGCCAACCTCTGTTCTAATCTCCAACTCTTACAATGTGACAAAAGTCCGAGATAAGACGGCAAGTTTTTATTATTTATCATCCTAAACATTCTATTTTTAGTTCTTACCCGCAAAACTACCCGATGCGGTAAAACCACATAACCAAGAAAATCCGTTCCCCAGTGAATTTTCCGAACTATTGTTTTTCGCTCGTGCAAATCTAACAAAAGAAACTCCCGACAAAATTTTTTGATTTCTTCTGCCCGTTCCAATAAAATCTCGCGCGATTGATGTAGAATTACAAAATCATCGCAATAACGAATATAGTATCTCGCTTTCAGTTTGTGTTTAATAAATTGGTCCAATTCGTTGAGATAAATGTTGGCAAAAAGCTGACTGGTTACATTACCGAGAGGCAAACCTTTTCCGGTTGAATGCTCAAAAGAACGAATAATTTGCCAGACAAGCGACAATAATTTTTCATCGTTTATCTTTTTCGCAACAAACAAAAGTAAAATCTGGTGGTCAATTGAACTAAAAAATTTCTTGACATCGCATTTCAAGACAAAGCTCGCATTTCTGTGGTTCATCGAAACTTTCCGAGCAAAAACAACGAATCTTTTTACCCCAGCGTGAGTTCCTTTTTCTAACCGCGACGAATATGAATCAAAAATAAAACCTGAATCAAAAACCGGGTACAATCAATTCCCCTCCGCCAACTTGCGGTGTAATTCAAAAATGTTATCCTCAAGATTAAGTTTAAAGGCGGCAACATCTTTTTTCTTCCGTTTCCCCCGCCGAAATTCTCTCCATGCCGCCATTAAATTTTCAAGCGAAATTACATCATAAAAATTACAACTATGACGCCCCCCCCCCAGCGACAACACTCCGTCCGTTATTCACAAAATCAGACTTTTTCATAGAGATATTTATACCATAGGGCACAAATTAGCCAAAAGACATAAACTCGGAATACACCAGAAAGTTGAGGAAGTGACTCTTGAATTATTTTCACTTTTGATCGAGGCCGCTTTCAGTTCACCGACGGTAAAAGTAAAAGTCCTTGAATCGGCTAGAATTAAGCAATCTGTTGTGCAAAATCTTGTACGGATGGAATACGAGCTTGAAATAATCAACGGTGACGCATATTTGAGGCTTTCAAAATCTCTTGTGGAAATCGGCAAAGAAATCAGTAATTGGATAAATTTTCTGACACAGGGAACAACGCAAAAAGGAGCCTTGTAGCTCCTCTTGCGAGAAATTTCCTCGCGAAAACCGAAGTTGCCATTCTCGTAGTCCGAATCGTTGTAGTTGAACTTGACCTTGCCGTTGCCCGGATTGTAGTCGCCGTATGCAACATTGCCATCGGAGAGCCGCGGGGGCTTCCCTTCGTCCAAATCACCGAACACTGTTTTCACAATGTTCTGAATTATGCATTGCCAAGGTATACCTCGTCATAGTTTAAAGGAAAGCACGCAATTTCTATTTTATTTGGCAAATTGTTATCCCTCATTACATTCGGGACCAATTTCACAGCCGGGAACAATTTTATTATGAAAAAGGCGCGGAGACAAGCTCCGCGCCGTGCAGAAGAGAATCAGGTTTTAGGTTTGAGGTAAATTGCCTCGCGAAAACCGAAGCCGCCAAGCCCGCAGTCCGAATCGTTGTAGTTGAACTTGACCTTGCCGTAGCCCGGATTGTAGTTGCCGTATGCAACATGGCCATCGGAGAGCGTGTTCTCCGGAAACCATGTCCATGTTTCCGGATCGAGAAACTGTTTCTCGACTTCATTCAACAAACTCGTCCCGATGCCGTAGCCACAAAGGTTCAACGGTGCAGTCTGCCGACCAGCAAACCAGTGCTTGGCGAACTTCGGCGGCAATCCCATCGTCGCCGGGGTTGGCTTCGCGGACCGCTCGGTGAGATACAGACAGGGCACACTCGCCCCGGAACCAGAATACTCCATCACATCTACCGATTCATACGGTGTGACCAACTTCCTGGAAACGAAGGCTTTATTCACCATTTCCCGATTTGTGAGACCTGGGTTAAAGATGGGTAAAACTTGTTTCCACGGAAGCCGCGATGGAAGCGGGAACATTTCCCGGAGCGAAATCTTCATCCCAAAGCGTCTCTCGGCGAACTGCTCCATGTGGTCAAACCACAAAAAACAATCTGTTTCTTCAATCGGATAACCGATCATTTCGACAGGCACCGCCGATGGAATGATTGCCCCCGGGAGTACGAACCCGCGTTGAAGAGCGGGAGAAACTTCTTGCTTCTGCGCAAGAAAGTATCTTTCCACTTCTTCAGTTAGGTTCGTCGATGCGACTTGACTTGCGATCAAGAACGCCAGGTCATGAGTTGATTTTCTAACCAAGGGTTCTGTCATATGCAGGTTCCTTTCTTTCGTAAATCGAGCTCGCCCGCGACTTGACGGTAGGCGTTTGGTTTATGTAAATGTGCTCGATTACTGCCAAGAGGTTAGCATATTGAGTTATTGTTGTCAAGTGGAAAATGGGCTTGATAACCGATATTATGGAAAAGTGAATAAACTTTTATTTTTAGCCAAAAAATTGATGCCCAAAAGAATTTTTACATTTTTCCAGCCGATTTATCATTGGCTGTTGGCATTTGCCGCGGCAATTGTTTATCGCTTCCCTTCTCGGAAAATTAAAGTGGTCGCTATCACCGGCACCAAAGGCAAGAGCTCGGTTTGCGAATTGGTAAACGCGATTTTGGAAGAAATCGGCGAACAAACCGCGTTGGCTTCCACCATCCGTTTTAAAATCGGCGAGCGAACGACGCGCAATTTATTTAAAATGACTATGCCCGGCCGATTTTTTATTCAGAAATTTTTGCGCCAAGCGAGCAAAGAAAATTGCGACTGGGTGATTTTGGAAATAACCTCCGAAGGCGCCAAACAATTCCGCCATAAATTTATTGATTTAGACGCGTTGATTTTCACCAACTTGGCGCCTGAGCATATTGAATCGCACGGTTCTTATGAAAAATATCGAGACGCCAAACTTTCTATTGCCCGCGCTTTGGAAAAATCGCCGAAGCCAAACAAAATAATTATTGCCAATACTGATGACAAAGAAGGCGAAAAATTTTTGGCGAGCAAGGTGCGAAATAAAATTCCTTACCGGTTGGAAGACGCCAAGCTTTACAGTTTAAAATCAGATGGTTTGGAAATGATGTTCAATGGCGAAAAAATAATCTCGCGCCTGCGCGGCTTGTTTAATATTTACAACATTCTTGCCGCCGCCAATTTTGGCAAAGTTCTTGGTATTTCCACTTTGGCAATCAAACGAGCTGTTGAAAAAGTTGAAGAAATCAAGGGCCGAGCGCAAATTATAAAAACTGATGACTTTGAAGTGGTAATTGATTACGCTCACACACCCGATTCGCTCCGCGCCATTTACGAAGCTTTCGCTGGCAAAAGAAAAATTTGCGTTTTGGGCAATACCGGTGGCGGCCGTGACAAATGGAAACGGCCGGCGATGGGCAAAATCGCCGACGAATTCTGCGCTCAAATAATTTTAACCAATGAGGACCCCTACGACGAGGACCCCAAACAAATTCTTTTGGAAATGGCGACGGGCATAAAAAATCATAAGCCGGAAATAATTTTGGACCGGAGAGAGGCGATTCAAAAAGCTCTTCGACTCGCGAACGGCACCCTAAATCCGCCCGCGGGCGGATTGGGTACCCGTAATCAAAACGACTGCGTCGTTTTGATTACGGGTAAAGGCACCGACCCGTTCATTATGGGGCCCAACAATTCAAAAGTTCCGTGGAGTGATGAAGAAGTGGCGCGTGAAGAACTTTTATGCGTCAAAAAAATAAAAGACAATGTTATATTTTGAACGCTCGGCAAAAAGCGCTGTCAAATTTCGTTTCGGGCACGGCAAATATGTTGACCCGTGGTTATTGGTTCATGTTATATCGGGAATTTTAATTGGCATTGTCGGTTTGTTTTTTAATTTACCTCTTTGGCAAATTCTAACCATCTCCTTATTTCTGGGTTTTATTTATGAAGTGTGGGAGTCAATTATCCGAATTGTGGAAGATGTTGAAAATTCGCTCATTGATATTATTGGCGTTGGGGTGGGAACTCTTCTGTCATATTGGTTTTTTGATTTTTTCACTCTGACGCAGTTAATATTGATATTGCTGGGCTTAGCGGCGCTTAATTTGTTATTATTCTACATCGGCTGGCATTCTTATCTAAAAAGACTAACTCGCAATAGGCTCTCGGCCGCTCGCTATCAACAGTTGGGTGATAAAAGAGACAATGTTCTTTTCTTTGGGACTGTCGCGGCAATCTTACCAGCGCCATTTCTATTCCAGCTTGACCTAAAAATGGCTCTCGTTTGGTTTTTAGCCATTTTTCTCGCCAGCGCTTATGCCCGAACTGCCTGAAGTTCAAACGACGGTTAATGGACTGAACCGCTATGTTCGCGGTTTGGTAATTAAAGATGTCTGGACTGATTACTATTCGGAATTTCATCTTGGCAAACCGAATATTAAAGACCGTAAATTTTTCAAAAAATTTCGGACGTCGGTTATTGGCGCGAAAATTTTTGGCGCTTCGCGCCGAGCGAAAAATGTTTTACTCCAACTTTCCAACGGAAAAACTATTTTAATTCATATGAAAATGACTGGCTGTCTTTTGTATGGAAATTGCCGACAAAAAGAAAAATTTATACATGTGATTTTTACACTTTCTAACGGAAAAGATTTGGCGTTGTCGGATTTGCGGAAATTTGCCAAGGTAACTTTAATAGAAACTGGCAAACTTGAAACCGATTCGGATTTGAAAAATTTAGGGCCGGAACCATTGGAAAAAAACTTCACTTGGCAAAAATTACATGAGCGATTGCTCAAAAAACCCAACGGTAAAATCAAGCAAGTTTTAATGGCTCAAGATATCATCGCCGGCATCGGCAACATTTACTCCGATGAAATGCTCTGGCACACCGGCGTTCACCCATTGACTATTGTCAAAAAAATCCCGCCGGCAAAAATCAAAAAAATGTACAGGACAATGAAGAAAATTCTTCGGCATTCAATCAAAATTGGTGGCGATTCTGAATCTGATTATCGTAATATTCTGGGCCAACGCGGCAATTTTCAAAACGAAACTCGCGCTTACGGCCACGAAGGCGAACCTTGCACAAAACCGAATTGCCGCGGCATTCTCAAGCGACTGAAAATCGGCGGCCGCTCCGCCCACTTTTGCCCAGAACATCAAAAAAGGAGTATAATAAAATCATGACGCCCAGAAATGCCATCTTATTTTTCATAATTTTCGCTGTCGTAGTCGGCGGCGGCATTTGGTTTTTTGTCGGCGGAAAAGATAATTCCGGCGATGATTTTGCCAAAAACTTACCGCTGCCAACAGCGCCGACTAATGCCGCCGCCGGCCAAAACCAGAAACCGAACGGTTCCTGGTTTTCCAAACTATTTTCTATGCCATCTTTTGAAAATCTGACGCCCAATTTCCTGCCCTCTTTCCCGCCGCCAACCCAAACGCCAACCGGAGCTCAAACCGAAACTTCGCCAACCGCCAACACCAGCTTCTCTCCCCTCAAAGGCAAAATTTATTTGAGCCGGCCTAACAACTACAACTTTGGCACTAGCGCCGCTAATTACGAATACATCACCTTGCGCGCCGATAATAATATCAAAGAAAAAATTCACCTTACTGATTTAACACTCAAAAGCGCCACCAGCGGCGTTAAAGTTGAAATCGGTCAGGGCGTCTATCTATATTTCTCCGGCATGATTAATTCAGCGCAAGACATTTTCCTTGGACCAGGCGAAACCGCTTACATTATCACCGGCCGCTCGCCGCTCGGCGTATCTTTCCGCGTAAATAAATGTCTGGGCTATTTGGCAAAAAATCAAAATTTTAATCCTTACTTATACAGCAACTGCCCGACCGTGCGGAACGAACCGTTGCCCAAAGCGCCTAATCAATTGAACGACAAATGTCTGGACTATATTGAGCGTTTTCCGGCCTGCACCACTTTCACTACCGGCAAATTAGAATTATCGCCGGAGTGTAATAATTTTCTCATAGAAAAAACCACTTATAGCTATTGCGTTCAGACCCATAAAAACGACAAAGATTTTTACCAGCCCGATTGGCGGATTTACCTGTCGCGTGATGAAACGCTTTGGAAAAGCAAACGCGAGACCATTGAGCTCTTAGACCAGAACGGCAAGCTGATTGATTCGGTTTCGTATTAATTACGGAGCGGCTCCAAGAACGAAATTTTAAAAATTCCTTAACCCCAAATTGCTCGCAGACCTCGCAATTTGGCACGCCCCCACCTAGAATTTTTAAAATTTGTTCTTTTCGCTATAAAATTAAAATCGATTGCGCAGAGCGTTTTTTAGGGTGTCGGCGTCGGCGTATTCCAGCTCGGCGTCGGTAGACAAACCGCGGCCGAGCAGGGAAATTTTTATATTGTGTTTTTTTACCAGCGGCTCCAATAATTTGTGAAGGAAGTCAGTGGTGTTTTCACCTTCGGGGTCGGTATTCATTGCCAAAATAATTTCTTTTAGAGCGTCATCTTTACTGGCCTTTTCTACCGCTTTCAAAAGCTCGTGCCCGCGGATTTTTCTATCGGGATTTTTTTCCAAAATCGGCAAAGCGCCGCCTAAAACAAAATAGCGGCCAGCGAACGCGCCACTTTTTTCTAGTGTCTCCAAATCCACATCGCGGCAAACAATCATCAGCACATCGCTGGCGCGATGCTCGTCACGGCAAATCTGGCAACGATTTTCCGCGGCGGTACCTTTGGCAAAGTAGCGAAAACAAATGGGGCACTGCTTGATGTCTTTTTTCAAATTTTGCAGCAGTCTAATCAGTTCATCAATGTAGGCACCGCCGCGGCCAAGCAAAAAGAAAACAAACCGCTTCGCTTGGCGAGAACCAATGCCGGGAAAACTGCCGAAAATTTCCGTAAGTTTTTCTATGATGGTCATGATTAAAGTTTATATTAGCAAATGAAGCCGCAGTAGCAAAATTTTTATACGCGTCGGAGCCCAACCCGTTTCGGGGAAGGGTAAAGCGGAAAAAATTTTGCTACTACGGCGAAATGTTGAGAAAGAATTTTTTAGAAACTTTCCTCTTTCGCCAAATCGCCGAAATCGCTCTTGTCCACGCTCAAAAATGTCGCTTTCTTGTCGTCGAAATAAAGTTCGACCTTACCCGTTGGACCATTGCGGTGTTTTTCAATTAAAATCTGGGCGATGTTGGGTTTTTCCGAATCCTCTTTGTATTTGTCTTCGCGGTGAATAAACATCACCACATCGGCATCTTGCTCAATTGAACCGGAATCGCGAAGGTCGGAGAGCCGCGGTTTGCCGCCTCGTTGTTCCACCGCCCGAGACAATTGAGAAAGCGCCAAGACCGGTATATCCAGTTCGCGCGCTAAAGTTTTCAACGAACGGGAAATTTCTGTTACCTGCTGAACCATGCTGTCAAAGGCTCGAGCGTTGGTTGGAATCATCAATTGTAGATAATCAACAATAATCAAACTGAGATTTTTTTCTGCTTTCAGTCGCCGCGACACCGCTCGCATTTTCAAAATATTACTGCCTGGCTGATCGTCAATAAAAATCGGTGCCTTGGCTAATCGGTCCAACGAATCGCGAATTTGTTCAAACTCCGACTCCGCCGACAACCGGCCAGTGCGCAATTTCCAAGCATCCACCCGCGACTCGGACGCCAGCATCCGGTCCACCAATTGTTGGGAACTCATTTCCAAAGAAAAAATCCCGACGGTGTTTTTGTGGTTAACCGATGTTTGGCGGGCGATATCCAAAGCCAAAGCGGTTTTGCCCATTGATGGCCGCGCTGCCAAAATTATCAAATCAGATTTTTGCAAACCTGACAATTTATTATCCAATTCCGGAAAACCGGTCGGCAAACCGCGCAAATTATCTTTGGATTTATGTAATCGGTCCAAGCGCTCCCAGGCCTCGCCCAGTGCCTCTTTCAGTTCAATAAATTTGTGAGTGAAAGAAGAATTGCTGACATCAAAAATTTGCTTTTCGGCTTTGTCCAAAATTTCCGCCATCTCCTGGGTTTCGTCATAACCCAAAGAAGTGATGCGTTCGGCCGCTTCAATGAGCCGGCGCATCATGGACTTTTTCTGGACAATTTCGGCGTAATGTTTGGCATTGGAAGCCGAAGGAACACTGCCTAAAAGTTCGGTCAAGTAAAGATTGCCGCCGGCTCGTTCCAGTAATTCTTTTTCTTTGAGCCGCGAAGCCATTGAGAGTAAATCAATAGGTTGGCTTTTGCTGAACAATTCCAGCATCGTTTCGTAAATTATTTTATGCCGTTCGGAATAAAATGATTTGCCGATGATGATATCCACCACATCGTAAATCACATCGGGGCGCGTCATAACAGAACCGAGCAAAGCGCGCTCGGCGTCAATATTTTGTGGCGGAATTCGGCTAGTCGCCGCCAAAAAAGCTCCGGTGGTCAGGCTATCCATTGCCAGATTTTATCACAGCAACCAAATCACCAGAAAGCTGGTCAGTTGGGATATCTTGTGGAATTGCTGGGGATTATTTTCTATTAGATCTTTTTTGCTTTGTTGACATCACGGAGAATGTGAAGCTCGGGGCCTTCGGGCGTATCTTTGATTTGGTAACCTTTTTGCGCCAGTTCTTGGCGGATAGTGTCGGCTTTCTGGAAATTCTGCTCGCGTCGCGCTTTCTCCCGCTCGTCCATTAGTGTTTTAATGGCGCTGGACCACTTTTCCGGCAGCAATTGCGCCATTTTCATTTCTTTGGAAAGCGCGGCGCGGTCTTCCAAACCCAAACCGAAAATTCTGTCAAAATAAATAATAGAAGCCCGTTTATTTTCATTGGCGATGTTTTTGTCTTTGACCAAATCCCAAAGCAAAACCAATGCCTTCGGTGTATCCAAATCGTCGCTGATGGCCATCACGAATTTTTCAGCATAATTGGTATCAACTTTGCCAGTTTTGGCACCCAATTCTTCCACCAAAAGTTTTTTCAGTCGGAACAATGCCTTGTCAGCGCCTGCCAATACTTCCCAAGTAAAATTGATTGGCGAACGATAATGCGCGCCAAGCAACCACAACCGATAAGCGAGAGGCGAGAAACCGCGGTCGGCGATATTTTTCAAAGTCACGGTATTACCCAATGACTTGGAAATTTTACGGCTTTCAATCGTGATGAATTCATTATGCAACCAGTAGTTGACGAATTTTTTATTGGTCGTCGCTTCCGACTGAGCAATTTCGTTTGGGTGATGGGTGCCCAACAAATCAATACCGCCGGTGTGAAGGTCAAAATGTTTGCCCAGATATTTCATGCTCATCGCCGAACATTCAATGTGCCAGCCGGGAAAACCTTTTCCCCAC
>CAZVQR010000002.1:0-28968 GCA_964629505.1 uncultured Candidatus Saccharibacteria bacterium | reverse complement strand
TTTTTATCATCCAGGCGGAAGTCGCCGGCGCCGATAAAACTATTAAAGCTGGCAAAATAAAAGAATTGGAAAATTGCATCGGCGCGGCGGAGCGGGCGATGCCGCCGATTAGAACCTTTTTCCTGGCTGGTGGTACCGAGCTCGGGGCGCTGTTTGATATGGCGCGGACTTTCGTCCGCCGCGCCGAACGGGAAGTGATTCGAGCGGCGGAAGCAAAAGAAATTTTCGTTGGCGAACAAACCCTGGCTTATCTCAATCGGCTTTCTTCGCTTTGTTATGCTCTGGCTCGTTTTACCAATTTCAAAGCCGGCATCAAAGAACAACCGCCGAAATACGAGTAGCGTCAGCGCGTTTTTTGTTGTAAATTAATGACGCGGTGCCTATGGTGTAGCGGTAACACAGCAGCTTGTGGAGCTGTTTTCTCCGGTTCGAATCCGGATAGGCACCTCTTTAATGTTAAACTTATTCTTAAAGACAAAATGGCCGGAATTGAAATGATATGAAAAAACAATACTGGCGACATTTGATGAGGGACTTGGTGATTATCGCGGTTAGCATCGCGGTGGCGGTTTGGCTGGCGCGGCTGGGCGCGGTGGAAAAATTTTTGGCATTGACCGGCGGTTTCAAAATTCTCGCCAGTTTTGTCGCCGGCTTGTTTTTCACTTCTATTTTTACCACTGCGCCGGCCATGGTGGCGCTGGCGGTTTTGGCTAGGGATTTTCCGCCGTTTTGGGTAGCGGCCATCGGCGCCATCGGCGCGGCTTTGGTGGATTTGCTGATTTTCCGGTTTGTCCGCGACGATTTGGCTAAAGACGCCGCCGGTATGTTTACCAATAAAGTTAGGATAAAATTCATTCGTTTGTTCCGCCACGGTTTTTTGAAATGGTTGTTGGTTTTGTTCGGCGGCGTCATTTTGGCTTCGCCTTTGCCCGACGAGCTTGGTTTGGCGATTCTGGGTTTGGCGAAAATAAAAAACCGGGTTCTTCTGCCGCTTTCCTATATCATGAATTTTCTTGGCATTCTCACCATCGTTTCAGTCGCTCGTTTGCTTTCCTTTTGAAAGTATTTTAAGATTTGCCGTGTTGTCTATATAAAATGGCCAGAGTTTTGAATTTCATAATTTTCGTTTTTTTCTCGGTATTCTATCTGCCGCTCGTGGTTTTTGTTTACCTGTTCCAGCCGCTTTGGGAAAAGTGGACGGAAAGCGTTTTCGGCTGATATAATTGCTTCATTACAATAAAGGGATAAATATGGAAAAAAATGTGCCCAATGTTATCAGGGATTTGCGCCGCGCCATTGACGAAACCAAGCGCCGACTTATTACTGTTGAACGGGAACACGCGCTGATGAAATCGGAAATTGAAAGGCGGGAAAGCGAATTGGCTGACAAAAAATCGGAGTTCAGAAAGTTAGATGACGAATTAAAACGGCTGACGGCGGAACAAGCCAGAGATGAAATGGCTTTGCGCAATTTGGAGCAGGAAATAAATTTGAGTCGGCACAATATATGAAAAAACTTAGCCTTACAATTTTTGCCGCGTTTCTGCCGGTGTTCGCCATCGCCGCTTACGGCGTGATGGCTGAAAGCTATCTTTTGCCCGAAGGCCAGACACTCAAGGAAAATACTTATTTGGTTGTCGGTGAAGCGAGGGTGGCTGGAAAAATCAATGAGGATTTAACGGTGGCCGCTGGCGCGATTTATTTCACTGGTGAAATTTCGGGCGACGCCACTTTCTTGGCCGGTGAAGCCGCTATTTACGGCAAAATTAAGGGCGACGCGCGATTGATTGCCAGCAAAACAACAATCAGTGGCGACATTGGCGGCGATTTAGCGGTGGGTGGCGGCCAGGTGGCGGTTTTACCAAAAGCTAAAATCGGCGGTGAGGCGATTATCGCCGCCGCCGAAGCGCTCATAGGCGGCGCGGTTCAAAAAGGCATTTCTTTCAAAGGCGGTCGGTTGGCAATCAACGGTGCCATCAATGGCCCGGTCTATTTTGAAGGCGAAGTGCTCACTTTGGGTGGCGATGCCGTCGTGGCCGGTGATTTACATTACAACGCTGACGCAGAAGTCGTCGTCAATTCAAGCGCGGTAATCAAAGGCGAACAAAAAATCGGTCCGGCGATTAAAACCCTGTTTTACTGGCGCACGGCGCCGGCTCTGCTAGTCGGTTTGGCTAGCGCCGCTTTTTTGATAAAGTTTGCCGGTATTTTGCTGGCGGCGCTTTTAGCCGCCGGTTTGTTTAAAAAGTTTTCTCGCTCTTTCGTTGTTGAATCGCTTAATCATTTCGGCAAAAGTTTTTTGGTTGGCGCCGCCGCCGCCATTTTAATTCCCATCAGCGCGGCGATTCTAATTGCCACTTTGTTCGGCGCCTTGCTCGGTTTTTTCCTGCTGGCGGCGGCGGCGCTTATCGCTTTGCTTACTTGTTTTATGTCGGTAGTTTTTCTTGGCTCTCTCATCCTGAAAGTTTTAGCCAAAGACGGCGAAATTATTGCCGACTGGCGGGCGGTTTTGGTGGGTGTTTTGGCTTATATCTTGCTTTGGTTCGTGCCGTTAGTCGGGCCGATTTTGCTGGCGATTGTCAGCTTGGCCTCCGCCGGCGCGCTCCTTCGCCTGCTCCATAAAAATATCTGGTTGACAAGATAAATTGGCGGTATATTATTAATATATTATTAATTTAATTATATAAATATGAAATTCAATCGTTATATATTATTGGCGACAATTGCTTTGGCGGCTTTGCCGGTAAGCGCGGCTAATGATAATTCGGTTCGGATAAATGTTGTTGAACGATTACAAGAACGATTATCGCAAGCGGTGGCGAATTTCCAATCAGTCGTTGAAAAAAGACAGAGAGATTTTCGCGCCGACCGCATTGTCGTTAAATATAAAGGTGACAGAAAGTTTCAAACATTGAACTTGAGAGGCGAGAGCGTTAACGGCGCCATCGCCCGTCTTAGCAAATTAGAAGACGTAGAATACGCCGAACCGGATTTTGTCGCTCACGCTTTTACCGCGCCCAATGACCTTTATTATCTTTACCAATGGAACTTTCAAAATATTGCGGGGATTAACGCCGAAGCGGCTTGGGCGGTGGCGACTGGCACAGGTGTAATAGTGGCGGTGGTGGATACCGGTATCGCTTACGAAAATTACGGTATTTATGCCCAAGCGCCGGATTTTGCCGGCGCAAATTTTGTCGCCGGTTATGATTTTGTAAATAATGATGCGCACCCAAATGACGATGAAGGGCACGGCACTCATGTGGCCGGCACGATTGCCCAAAGCACTAACAATACCCTTGGTGTGGCCGGCATTGCTTACGGCGCTTCTTTGATGCCAGTAAAAGTTTTGGACCAAAATGGCAGCGGTTATTACAGCGATGTGGCTGATGGTATCAGGTGGGCGGCTGACCACGGGGCGCAAGTCATCAATCTTTCGCTCGGCGGTTCTTCCGGAGCGACTTATCTTGAAGAAGCGCTGGCTTATGCCAGCGGCAAGGGGGTGGTGATTGTGGCGGCAGCCGGCAATGACGGCCGGAGCCAGCTTTCTTATCCGGCGGCTTACAATCAGTATGTGATTGCCGTCGGCGCCACTCGATATGATAAAACCAAGGCCTATTATTCAAATTACGGCGCCGGTTTGGATGTGGTGGCGCCCGGCGGCGATACGCGGGTGGACCAAAACGGCGACGGCTATGTTGACGGAATCTTACAACAGACATTTGGCGCGACCCCGACGGATTTCGGCTATTATTTTTATCAGGGCACTTCCATGGCGACGCCTCATGTTGCCGCTATTGCCGCTCTTGTTTTTTCTGAAGGCAAGGCGACGACTACCGGCGCGGTGCGCAAAGCCATTGAAAGCACGGCAAAAGATTTGGGCGCGGCGGGTTGGGACAATTACTTCGGTTGGGGATTGGTCAATGCTTACCAAGCGGTTTTGTATGACCCTTCGGTGGTGCCGGCCAATCAGCCGCCGACTGCCAATGCTGGCGCCGACAAATCGGGGCGAGTCAATCGCTGGATTAGTTTTGACGGCAGCGGCTCAAGCGACCCTGACGGTTCAATCGTTTCTTACAATTGGAATTTTGGCGATGGTGGAACGGGCAGCGGCGTCAAAGTGAGTCATCGTTACGCGCAAGCCGGAACTTATACCGCAACTTTGACGGTAACCGATGACCAGGGCGCGACTGGGCAAGATACGGCAACGGCAATAATCAGGAAATAACAGGCAATAATTTTAGAAAAATTTTTCACAAACAAAAAAGCCCCCCGCTTAGGCGGGGGGGCACTTGTATTTTTCCTACATCTCAGAGAATTGTTTCCGAGACAATACCGTCATTCAAAAAGAAAATCTTCACTCTCTCATTTCCTCTGGCAAAAACTTGCGCTCGAGAAGCCGTATTGATTTGCTCGTAGGCATTCCTTTTCAAGAAATCGTAAGCATCATCCAGCGCTGTTTTCTGTATGCCTGGAAAGTGTTTTAAACTTACCTCTTGGTAGTTTTCTTCTTTGCCGATTGGCAAGTAGCACACCAGGAATATCCCTTCGTTGCCCGCCGCTTTTTTCTTCCAACTGGCGCGGCTAGGAACTAACCAGCAAACTAGTGCCAACAGAATAAAGTATATCAGAGTCATTATCAGCGCCGTTAATGTCATAGGTTTTTTTGGGTTGATTTTTTACTGCGTCTGAAATTGAGTTTGCCGCTAAGCAGTTTTTTTGTCAAGCATTGACAGACGAAAGAAGCCGACTAATATGCGGTTTGTAAGGGTTTCATAACGTTTCAGTAAAATAAGCGCGTTAAAATCCAGGAAAGGACCTTGAATTCTTGTCCCTAACGGGACCAGTTTCCCTTCAAGGTCCCTTCCTGGATTTTTGCCGTTCGGAATTGAGGAGATTAAATTGACACCGCGTGACTATTATATCATAGATAGTTTTTTGTTGACAAAATTGTTGACAGCAAAAGGTGGGGCGATATAATACTTTCGTATAACGGATTTGTCTTGAGGGGAAACCAAGGCGAGTCAGTAATTAGATGTGCAGGGTTTCCCGCCATAAAAAGTTTTTGGCAAGTCGCAAGGCGTTTTAGCGCTTGCGGCTTTTTGCTTTTCATTTTGCGGAAAATTCCTAGACCGAAGCTCTTAAAAAAAGAAAACGAAATACCGTTGAAGGCGTATGTTAAGCGGGGGCTTGCGAGCGCGACTGGCGCGAGCACGAGGAAAATTTCAGTAGAAATTTATCCGTGCCCCGCGAGACATATGCCGAGAAAGGTATTTCGTTTCCTCGAGGGTTTTGGTCTGGCTTCGCGAGGAGTCGGGGTGGTCGACCCCAAGCCCAAACAAATTTTGTTTTGTTCTAGGGCGGGGTAAAAAACTTTTTCTTGTTCCGTAATCCCTTAAGGGACGGAGAAAGAAAAAGGAAATTATTAAAATAAAAGAAAAAAGAAAATGAAAAAATTAATTGCGTTAGTCGCGGTAGTCGCTTTCTTGGCGTCAGCCGCTCCGGCGTTGGCGAATGGTGATGGTATTTCTATCAAAGTCGAGAACGATAATACGACGGTAAAAAATTACGTGGTTACCACAGCCAGTAGCGGCGGCAACTCTGCCGACGGTGGCAGCGCCTCGACCAAAGTGAAGGATAGCGGCAACATCACCGGCGACAAGAATGATTGGAACACCACTGGTGGTGGCAATGTCACTTCCGATGGAGGTAATGGCGGTAAGGTAAAGACCGGAAACGCCGTTGCGACCGCGGATGTTCTGAACGATGTCAACTCCACCAATATCAAGGTGAAGACCAGCTGTGAGTGCGACGAGGGTAAGATCAAGGTTAAGGTTCAGAACACAGACACAACGGTGAAGAACAAGGTAATTACCACAGCCGATACCGGTTTGAACTCTGCCGACGGTGGCAGCGCCTCGACCAAAGTGAAGAATAACGGCAACATCACCGGCGACAAGAATGATGACAACGTAACTGGTGGCGGTAACACCGACTCCAATGGCGGCGACGGTGGAAAAATTAAGACCGGCACAGCCGATTCATGGTCAACGGTTATCAATGTTGTTAACTCAACTGTCATTCGGGTCAAAAAGATCTAGTGTGACGCATTGAAGTTGAAAAGCCTAAGGCTTCTCCCTTCGCGAATCGAGCTTCTGCTTGTGACAGGAGCTCGGAGGCGAGGGAGGAAGGGAAAAAACTTGTAACCTGTAACTTGTAACGTTAAGAAAAATTCAAGAGATGAAGAAAGAAATTTTTACAAAAATGATGATTGGTTTGCTGACATTGATGCCATTGAGCGCGGCGGCTTTTTGGCCGTTTGATTTTTTTGATGATGAAGATGTCCGTAGCAGTCCGACTGCTACGGAGACGGTGGTGGAAAATAATGTTTCTGTTTCGGCTTCAACTGGCGGCAATACTACCACTGGCACTGGCGGCACGATTCAAAACGGCGAAGCCCAAGCCAGCGTTAAGGTGAAAACCGAGGTCAATGGCGAAGTGTTAGAGGATTTTGAACAAGAATTTTTTGGCGACACGGATTTTGAGCAGAAATTTGAGCATGCCACCGGCACCGCCAGCACGACAACGAAGATTAAGGTGAAAACAAACGACCAATCCGCCCAAGGCGGACCAGCCTCGGGCTGGCAACCAACTACAACCCCCGCTTTGTCAGATTACGCAGGGCGCGCGCGGCATTTTAATGAGAGGATTTCAAATTGGATTTCTAAAATTTTCAAAAATGTTTTTTCAATTTTTAAATTCTAAAAAAAGAAACTTGGTAATCGCGTTTAGCTTTATGCTGGCGGTGTTGCCGTTCAAGCCAATTTTTGCCGAGGAGATAACCGATAACCTACAACCCGCAACCGACAACCCGCCGACGGAAGAAATTGTTGTTCTAACCGAAGAAGTCGCCGCGCCAATTGAGGAAACGACTGAAATCACAACTGGCGACGCCCCACAGATTGATACGGGGCAAGCGGTTTCGCTTTCTGACACGGTGAGCGAGGTGGCGACTGGAGACAATCAAGCGGGCGGGAGCGTCGGTGTTTCCGTAGAGTCCGGCCAAGCCGTTGCTGTCGCTAATCTTTTGAATGTCGTCAATATCAATCTCTTCAACTCCAACGGTTTATTTCTGTTTTTAAGTAATATGTTCGGCTCGTTTGGCCACCTTGATTTGCGGCCGACCATGGAACCGGTTGCCAGTTCTTCGCCGACAGAATTACCTTGCGAGTCATCCGAGTGTGGGAATCTCGGCACCCACCCGCCCCGAGTGGAAAACCAAAATACCGCCGAGGTCAGGAATAGCGTGGCGGTTGTATCTCGAACCGACAGAAACAATGCCGAATCCGGTTCCGGTGACGCCTCTGTTTCCTCCGGCGACGCTTACGCCGCCGCCAATGTTATGAATGTCGTCAATACCAACATTGTTGACTCAACTTACTTTCTGATGACTTTCAATAATTTCGGCAGTTGGGGCGGCGATGTGGTTTTGCCGAACGCCGACTTCTTTAGCCGCTTTCTTTTAGGCCGCCGGCCGGGGGCGACTACGGCGTCGGGGACGAGCGTGCAAAATGAAAACAGTGCGGCGGTTTCAAGTAATCTTGATACCGTCGCCGACACGGGCGGAAACAGCGCCGAGTCCGGTGCGAACGATGCGAGTGTAAATACCGGCGCCGCTTTTGCCGGTTCCAACGTGATAAACCAAGTCAATCAAAACATTTTCGGTGGCGCCAAGGTTTCAATCTTGGTGCGCGTCTTCGGCCGCTGGGGCGGCAGTGTTTTTAATTTACCCGACGGCATGCGCTGGCGCGAGACGCCGTTTGGGATGGAACTTTTCTCGGTTGGCGATGAAGCTGACGATGAGAACGCCTCCTCAACTTCCACCGTTTCGTCGGCGCTTAATGTTTCAAACAGTAATAATGTTTCCATCCAAAACGACATCTCGGTTTACGCTTTGACCGGTGAGAATAAAGCGAAAAGCGGTGAGGGCAAAGCGGAGGTTAATACCGGCGACGCTTACGCCGCCGCCAATGTTATAAATGTCGCCAACACGAACGTGATCGGTTCTAACTGGGTTCTCGCCATCTTCAACATCTTCGGCGATTGGGGTGGCAACTTTTCCTTTGGTCAACCAGACCTCTGGGTGGGTGGCGCGGCCGAGGTGCCGGGGGCACTGGAACCGGGCAACAAAGTCCGTTATCGTTTTACGGTAGCCAATCATGGCGACGCCGAGGCGAGTAACGTGACGCTTCGGTTTCGGCCGGGCACCCACGTTCTTGAATTTGGCAGTTTTGCGAACGTTGCTGGGGGCGAAGCGGTTTGGCAAATCGGGAACCTCGCTCCGGGTGCGACCAGAGATCTCACTTATGATGCGGATGTAACTGGACAGCTTCAGTATGGAGAAACAATCGCCCACGGCACTGTAACGGTGATGGAGACAGAAACTGACGCTAATACGGCCGACAATACCGACACCTTACTCATGGTTATGCGACGGCTACGAGAGAATTTGCTTGTGAATGGAGCCAGGGTTAACTTCACGGCTGACCCGATACTTTCCTTGACCAAGGAACGCACGAGCCCGGCGATAATTTACGCTTCTACTACCGTTGATTACAGAATTGTCGTCAAAAATGACGGTGGCGAGGCCTACCGCGCCGAGCTCATTGATACCTTAACTGACCAGAATGGCAAGGTGGTGGGTGAACAGCGCTGGCCGCTTGAAACGATTTTTCCAAAAGAAGAGATTACCGTAACTTACAGTTCTTTTTTCCCGCCGGGGGTGCCCGCCGGCCGCTACACCAACACCGCCAAGGTGAAGGCGTTTAGTCGCCACGAGTCGCTTAACCCGTTTTACGGCTGGTTCGCCGAGTCAAACGAGGCGTCAACGATGGTTGTTATGATGGGTGACGAGTGGTTGCCGCAATCCGAACCGGTTCTGGCTTCGGCCGCGCCTGCGGTGTCGGACACCACCGCCGTGCCGGGACCGTCCGACATTGAGCGCGAGCTGAAGCCGATAGAAAAAACTAAATCGGGCGGGTCAAGCAATGCCGCCGGCGGTAAAAATATCAGCGCCTTTCCGCCGTTTCAGCCATTTGATTCCGACTTCTTCGGTAAAATGGTTTTCGTTTCTCGACCGAGCTACGATTTAAGCCAAACGGCGGCGGTTTTTGCCGGCTTGCCGTTTGTTACTATACCGCGCAGTTTGAATTGGTTAGTCTTGATTATCATCGGGACTTTCTTTGCTTCTTCTAATCGTTTTTATGTTCGCAAATTCCGCCAGGCCTTCACCAGCTTTTTGAGTTAATATCTTTTTGAGTTAATCAAATCCAGTTCGCACCTAATTTTGCGATAGCAAATTTAGGTGAAAATTTAAAATTTGAAAAAAACAGCCCCTCTTCATTCAGAGGAGGGGCGAGGCGGTTTTGGTTGTTCGGTCAGCAGAACATTTCGGCGCAACCTTCACATAATTGCCCTTGACTGGTGATGTAGTTTTTGCGCAAACGGACATCAATACTGGCGAGGACGCCAGTATCTTTGTGGCAAGAGATACAGATTTCCGTGCCATGCGGGGTTACACCTTTTAGTTGGCTGACTAAAATCAAAAGCGCCGCTTCTCTTACATCGCTAAAACTTTTCATATAAGCCTTTCTGCTCGCTTCTTCTGCTTTTAGTTTCGCTCAAAAACAAAATTTGTCAAATGTGGTTTTAACCACCCAGGCCTTCGGCCACCCCTCCTTATCAAGGAGGGGAATTAAGGGGTGGTGATGTTTTCCTTTTGTAATTCGGGATATAATGTAGTGGATGGAAACCCGTTCAACAGTTCGAGAAAAATTTAAAACTCCCGAGGCGGAGCTGGATTTTTTGCGGGCTGAAGTGGAGCGGCGCGAGCGCGTGCTGAAAGAAAATGGAGTAGAAAGCTCGCGTGAGCGATTGGCTCAAGAGGAAGTGAAACGATATCGTGAAGTGCCGGCGGAAACGGTTTTGCATGAGGCACACCATTTGCCAGAAGAGCAAACGGAAAGTTTGGCGCTCGGTTTGTCGCCGGAATCGCACGACCAGCAAATGCTGGAGCTGATTCAAATCATTCGCACCAAGGGCATAAAGAACGCAATGGCGGTGGTGGCGCGATTTCGCAACCCACACTTGGACGACGATTTTGAAAAATTTTTAGTCCAATTGGTCAAGGCCGGTTTTGACATCGGTTTGGGCAAAAAAAATTATTTGTTCCGTGCTTTGCAGATGACACTTTACGAAATCAATTTGCCGGAAGCGGCCAAAGAAGACAAGCCGAAGACCCTAAAAGAACTCCTATCGTCAATGGAACAATTTTACGCTGGTATGCTTTCCGTCGCCGACGAAAAAATCACTGGACCCAATTACTTTACTTTGGAATTGGCGGTGGAGAATAAAGGCAGCGAATTCATTTTTTACGCCGCCGTGCCTGATTCCAAGAAAAATCTTTTTGAAAAACAGATTCTTTCAATTTTTCCCAACGCTAAAATCGCCGAGCGCAAGGACGATTACAACATTTTCAATGATACCGGTTCGGCTGTTGGTTCGGTGGCGACGCTCGGCAATAATCCGATTTTTCCTTTGAAAACCTATGAGCAATTTGACCATGACCCATTAAATGTCATATTAAACAGTTTCTCAAAAATCAAGGAGGTGGGAGAAGGAGCGGCAATTCAGATTATTTTTTCGCCAGCCGGCGATAAGTATCATCAGCGTTACAAACACGCGCTAGACCAGATTACTAAAGGTGAAAAAATTGGCGAAGCGACGGATATTCCCGACACTTTCGGCCAACACGCTTGGAAATTTACCCGCGAGGCGGCTCAAGAATTATTCAGTTCGTCAAAGAAAAAAGAAAAAGAGGCAGAAAAGAAAATCAAAGAACCGCCAAAAGTAGATGAGAAAGCGGTAGAAAATATTAAACAAAAAATTGCCACGCCGATAATTTCTGCCGGTGTTCGGCTGATTGCTTCGGCGCGAACGGAAAGGGAAGCGGAAGATATTTTGGCGGACTTGGAATCAGCTTTCAATCAATTGGAAAACTCGCATCATGGCAATAAGATTATTTTTGAAAGAAAACAGCGTGGTCGCCTAACGGATTTGCTCCATGATTTTTCCTATCGGCTGTTTGATGAGCGCACTGGTTTGCCTCTGAACCTGCGCGAGCTAACTACTATAATGCACTTGCCGGGCCAGACCATCAGCGCCGCGCCGCAACTCAAAATTTCCAAAGCGGCGACGGCGCCGGCGCCGCTGGGTTTGTCTGCTACTGGCACTTTGCTTGGCGTTAATCGTGACCGCAACGCCGAGACGAAAATTTTCTTGGCGCCGGAAGACCGCTTGCGCCATTTTTACACCATCGGTCAGACCGGCACGGGCAAGACCGCGTTTTTGAAAAATATGATTGTTCAAGATATTGCTCGCGGTGAAGGTGTCTGCTTTATTGACCCGCACGGCTCGGACATCCAGGATATTTTGGCGCAAATTCCAGCCAGCCGTTACGAAGATGTGATTTATTTTGACCCGGCTTACACCCCGCGACCGATGGCTTTGAATATGTTGGAATACAATCGAGCTTTTCCCGAGCAGAAAACTTTTGTCGTCAATGAATTGTTCAGTATTTTCCAAAAACTTTACGGCGCCATCCCCGAATCAATGGGGCCTATGTTTGAGCAATATTTCCGCAACGCCACGCTCCTGGTGATTGAAGACCCCGAGTCCGGCTCCACTTTAATTGATGTGTCGCGGGCGCTCTCTAATAAAACTTTTCGGGATTTGAAACTTTCCCGCTGTAAAAATCCGGTGGTGGTTCAGTTTTGGCGAGAAGTGGCGGAAAAAGCCGGTGGTGAAGCAGCTTTGGCTAATATCGTGCCTTACATCACCAGTAAGTTTGATGTGTTTTTGGCGAACGACATTATGCGGCCGATTATCGCTCAAGAAAAATCCTCATGGAATTTACGCGATATTATGGACAACAAAAAAATTATGCTGGTCAATTTGTCCAAGGGCCGGCTGGGCGACATAAATGCCAATTTAATCGGCCTGATTATCGTCGGCAAAATTTTGATGGCGGCTTTGTCGCGGGTGGATTCTTTGGGTAAAGATTTGCCCCCATTCTATTTATATATAGACGAATTTCAAAACATCACCACCGATTCCATTGCCACGATTCTCTCTGAAGCTCGCAAGTATCGGCTGGCGCTTTCTGTTGCTCATCAGTTCATCAAACAGTTGGATGAGAAAATTAAGGATTCGGTTTTCGGCAATGTCGGTTCCATTGCCGCTTTTCGGGTGGGCGCTGAGGACGCGGAGTTTTTGGAAAAACAATTCGCGCCTGTTTTTACCGCCAAGGATTTGATGAATTTGGATAATTACAACGCTTATATCAAACTTTTGGCTCACGGCAAAACGGTCAAGCCGTTTTCTATGGAAACCATCACGCCTAGCCGCGGCAATCCCGCCCAAGTGGACCAGCTCAAAGAGCTTTCTTATCTCAAATTTGGCCGCGAACGCTCCGCCGTAGAAGCCGAAGTTTCGGCGAAGTATCAGAAATAAATTTAATGTGGTAATATTTTGATATTGTTTTTCAAGTTACAAGTTATACATTAAAAGTTACAAGACCATGCCGCATCCTAAATACGAACAAACTTTGGTGATTGTGAAGCCCGATGGCGTTCAGCGTTCGCTTATCGGCGAAATTATCAAGCGTTTTGAACAAGCCGGTTTGAAATTAGCCGCTTTGAAAATGCTTGTGCCGTCGGTCGAGCAGGTTGAACAGCATTACACTTTGGACCCGAATTGGCGGCGACTGACTGGCGAGAAGACGATAAAATCTTACCAAGACAAAGGTTTGAAGCCGCCGTTCGAAGACCCCTTGGTAATCACGGCGAAAATTTTAGCCAATCTGAAAAAATATCTGGTCTCTGGTCCGGTAGTGGTAATGGTTTGGCAAGGCGCGCACGCCGTTAAAATCGTTCGAAAAATCACCGGCGGCACCGAGCCCTTGACTTCCGATGTCGGCACGATTCGCGGCGACTTCGTTTTGGATTCTTACCAAATGTCCGACGCTGATGGCCGAGCGGTTCGGAATTTGATTCATGCCTCCGGTTCGCCGGCAGAAGCGAATATGGAAATTAATCATTGGTTTGCCGCTCAAGAAGTTCACAAATATCAACTTATCCAAGAAAAAATTTTGTATGATGTGAATTTAGACGGTATTTTGGAATAAATGCTCATTGCCAGAGACCAATTCAAAAAGTTTGTCCTTGATTCGGGTTTGGTATCCCGAGCGGACTTTGAGGCTGCCGAAAAGGAAGCGGCCAAAAAAGACATTAAGGTTGGCGATATTTTGACAGCGTCGGGCAAAATTTCCAAAGACGATTTGAAGCGAATTGAAGCCTACATTTTGGGCATTCCTTTTGTGGATTTGTCGGGTCAAAAATTGGACTTTGACACGTTGGCGCTGATTCCCGAACCGATTGCTCGCAACCACAACATTATCGCCTTCCGAAAAAGCGTCGATGCGTTGGAAGTGGCGATGCTTGATATTGACGATTTGGCGGCGATTGATTTTGTCAAGAAAAAAGTCGGCTTGAAAATTTTGCCGCGCTTGACCAGTGCCGAATCCATCAAAAGCGCCTTGCTCCAGTATCAGAAAAGTTTGAAAGCGGAATTCGGCGACATCATTGAAAGAGAGACAGCCAGTTTCAAAACTATTCTGGAAAAAACCGGCGAGAATCTTTCTGATAAGGATTTAAAAAAGCAGGCGGAAGAATTGCCGATTGTCAAAATCGTGGACACGCTTTTGAAGCACGCGATTTTACAAAACGCTTCCGATATTCACATTGAGCCGTTGGAAACGGAGACCTTGGTGCGCTACCGGATTGACGGTATTTTGCGCGACGCCATGGTTTTGCCCCGCACCGTGGTTTCCGGCATCATTGCCCGCATTAAAGTGTTGTCTAATTTGAAACTGGACGAAAAGCGGTTGCCCCAAGATGGCCGGTTCAAGGTGGATACTGGCCAGGAGAAAGTTTCTTTCCGCGTCTCCATTTTGCCGACTTATTACGGCGAAAAATCGGTGATGCGGTTGTTGCGAGAAAGCGTTTCCGGCTTCACTTTGGAGGGTTTGGGTTTTCATGGCCGGGCGCTGGAAGATTTTCATCACGGTTTGAAACAAACAACGGGCATGATTTTAACCACTGGTCCTACTGGTTCGGGTAAAACGACGACGCTTTACACCGCTTTGGATATTTTGAATACGCCGCAGGTAAACATTTCCACTATTGAAGACCCGATTGAATACCAAATGGCGCGCATTAATCAAACGCAAGTTCGACCGGAAATCGGTTTTGTTTTCGCATCCGGTTTGCGCACTTTGGTTCGCCAGGACCCGGATATAATAATGGTTGGTGAAATTCGCGATAATGAAACCGCTTCTTTGGCGATCAACGCGTCCTTGACCGGTCACTTGGTGCTTTCCACTTTACACACCAATTCGGCCGCCGGCGCGATTCCGCGCCTTTTGGATATGAAATGCGAGCCGTTTTTGATTGTCTCTACGGTTGGTTTGATTATTGGCCAGCGGCTGGTCAGAAAGTTAGCCGGCTCCAAAGAGAAGCAATTTCTGACCAAGTCTGGTATGGAGTCGTTGAAAAAATTGGTTGATTTGGATCGGATTTTGAAACAATTGCGCGAAGAAAAAATCGTGGACAAATTTGCCACCTGGGAAAAGATTCCTTTTTATCGGCCGAAAAAATCCGCCGAAGCCGAAGACGGCTACAAGGGCCGGATCGGCATTTACGAAGCCTTGAAAGTGACGCCGTCCATTCGGGAACTGGTTATGAAAAGCGCCACTTCCAAAACCATTGAAGAGCAGGCAAAAAAAGAGGGAATGTTGACGATGATTGAAGACGGCATTTTCAAAGCGGTTCAAGGTCTGACGACCATTGAAGAAGTTTTGCGTGTGGTATCCGAATAATTTTATACCCGCTAAATTTATGCGATTTAAGTTCAAAGCCATAAAGCAATCGGGCGAGGCCTATGAGGGAACGCGCGAAGCGCCGGACAAATTTTCGTTGTATCAGGAATTGAAAAACGAAAACGAGACGGTGGTCTACGCCGAACCGATGTCAGAGCAAAAAATTTTCCAAGCCTTGATGAAATTTTTTTCCAGTATTGGCAGCGTTTCCGCCCAAGACAAAATTTCTTTCGCCCGCAATTTGGGAGCGATGATTCAAGCTGGTCTGTCGTTGCCGCGAACCCTGTTTGTTTTGGAGCGGCAGACGAAAAATCGCCAGTTCAAAAAAATCATCGGCGGAGTGGCGGGAGAAATAAAAAAAGGCACGGCTTTGGCCGAGTCGCTGAAAAATTATCCCAAAGTTTTTTCGCCATTGTTCGTGGCCATGGTGAAAGCCGGCGAGGAAGGCGGCACTTTGGCGAATTCTTTGAAATTGGTTTCCCTTCAAATGAATCAGATGTATGTTTTGCGGAAGCGGGTACGCGGCGCCATGATTTATCCAGCCATTCTGATTGTTTTAATGCTGGTGATTGCTGTCATGATGCTGATTTTCGTTATTCCCAGTTTGACGGCGACCTTCAAGGATTTGAATGTGCCGTTGCCGTTGAGCACCAAAATAATTATCGCCGTTAGCGATTTCTTTTCCGCCCACACCACTTTGTTTTTTGTCGGTTTGGGTTTGCTCTTGGTTGGCGGTTTGGCGGCTTTTCGTTCTAAAAAAGGTCGGAAAATTTTTGACACGACGGCGCTTCACATTCCTTTAATCGGTCGATTGGTGAAAGAAACCAATTCTGCTCGCACCGCTCGGACGCTTTCCTCGCTTTTGACTTCCGGCGTTTCGGCGGCGCTGGCTTTTGACATTACCGCCGAAGTTGTCCAACACCATCATTATCAAACGGTGCTCAAGGCGGCCGGGGCAAGCATTCAGAAAGGCAATCCGCTTTATCAAATTTTTGCCGATGCCGAAAAACTTTACCCGCCGTTTTTGGCGGAAATGGTCGGTATCGGCGAAGAAACTGGCAAATTGGCGGAAATGCTGATGGAAGTGGCTGGTTTTTATGAAGAAGAAGTGGAGCGTCAGACCAAAGATATGTCCACCGTTATTGAACCATTTTTGATGATTGTGGTCGGTTTGGCGGTTGGTTTTTTCGCCGTCTCAATGATTAGTCCGATTTACTCTTTGAGCAATGCTATCTAAATTACAAAAGGGCGCCACCTTGGTGGAAATGTTGGTGGTTTTGGCGATTGCGGCGGTTTTGTTTGTTTTGGTTTATGAGGTATTTGTAAATTACAATCGGGGTCAGGCTCTGGAAAAAAGCGCCGCGGCCGTTGCCGCCGTGCTTAGCGAAGCGCGTGGCAAGACTCTCGCCGGCCGCGGCGCGGCCCAATACGGCGTTCACTTTGCCGCCGATAGCGTTACTTTTTTTACCGGCGCGGTTTACAATCCGGCTGATTCGGCGAACAAAACCGAACGCCTTAGTTCTTTGGTAGAAATCAGCGCCATTATTTTGAATGGCGGCGGTAGCGACGCAATTTTTGAAAAACTCACCGGCGCCACCAATCAGTATGGGGTGATTACTATCAGAGACAAAAATAATCCAGCGCAAATAATGATCGTTACAATTTATCAAACTGGTTTAATTGAGACAAAATGAGTATGTTTAAGCGAGGCGATCTCACAAAAAACGGTATGAGTTTGGTGGAAGTGATAGTTGGCGCCGCCATTGCCACTTTGATTTTGTCCGGCTTAATTGCCGCTTACAATCTTTATTTTAGAACCGCTCTTGCCAATCTGCGCCATGTCCAAGCGGCTTTTTTAGCCGAAGAAAGCGTGGAGACATTACGTTTTTTGCGCGATGCGAGTTGGGATAATTTGAATTCTTTAACTGTCGGCGCCACTTATTACCTTACTTTCTATAATGGCAATTGGCAGGCGACCACCAGCAATATTTTTACTGACGCAATCTTTGAAAGAAGTTTTGTCTTGAATAATGTTTATCGCGACATGAGCGATGATATCGCGCCGACCGGTACACTCGACTCCAACACCAAAAAAGCCACCGTGTTCATTGCTTGGAGCGCTGGCGTTGCCACCACCACTAAGTCGTTAAATTTTTATTTAACCAATTTATTTAATGATTAACTTTTTGAGCAACAAAAATAAAAATAAGGGAACAAGTTTACCGGAACTTCTAATTTATGTTGCCATTTTGGCGTTGATTTTGGTTACTTTAATCAATATGATTTTAGTTATCGGCAAATCCTATGGTCGGTTGAAATCATCACGAGCGATTGAAACGGTTGGTGAAGTGGCATTGGAGCAAATGACGCGGGAAATTCGGAAAGCGACGGCGGTCAACGCGGCCAGTGTTTTGGGCGTCAGTCCGGGCAAGTTAATTTTGGATACAATGGAATTTTCTTTGATTGGCGAAGCGATTTACCAGCGATTAAATGGCGGCGCCTATAATCCGCTAACGGCTTCTTCAACGGCAATTACCAGTTTAATTTTTCGGGAACTTTCCAATGGCCGAACCAAGGCAGTCAAGGTGGAATTAACGGCGCAAAGCGGCGAAGGGGTAGCGTTTCGCTCGGAGAAATTTTACACCACCGTCGTTTTGCGCGGTTCATACCAAAACCAATGAAAAAAACTTTTACAAATAGCGGACAGGCTCTGATTACGGCGATTATTTTCTTTTTATTTATTTCTACTACCATTACTTTAGGAGTAGCTAATCCGGTTTTGCGGCAACTTAATATCAGCAATGATTTAGTTCGTTCCAAAAACAGCTACTTTCTTTCCGAGTCGTTGAGCGAAGACCTTACTTATCGTTTGAAAACCGGCAAACAAGTCAACGCTAGCGAAAGTCTGACTTTAGGCGGCGAAACAGCCACTGCTTCGGTGTCTGATATTTTGGGCGGTAAGAGAATTATTGCCATCGGAAATTTTTCCGACACGATACGCAAAATCCAAACCGATTTAATTATGGCTGCCGGCGTTTCATTTTCCTACGGCGTGCAATCGGGGGAGGGAGGGATGCATATAAAAAACACCGCCTTAGTGTCCGGCAATGTTTTCTCCAACGGTCCAGTGACGGGTGAGAACAGTAATTTGATAAAAGGCGATGTGATCTCAGCTGGCCCAAGTGGCAGCATTTACAAAATTCACGCCACCAGCTCGGCCTACGCCCACACCATTACGGACTCACAGATTGATAAAAATGCTTACTATCAAGTTATTTCCGGCACCACGGTCGGGGGTGTTTCCTATCCAAACAGTCCCGATCAAGTCACTGCCGCGCTCCCTATCTCTGACGCCAAGATTACCGAGTGGGAGAACGAGGCCGCTCTGGGTGGCACCGTTTCTTGTTCTGGTAGCACCTATAATATCTCCGGTTCGGTAACAATCGGCCCTAAAAAAATCCCCTGTAACTTAAAAGTTGACAGTAGCGATTCGATAACGCTCACCGGGCCGTTGTGGGTAACTGGTAAAATTGAGGTTTCAGGCAGCGCCACTTTTCGGATTCACTCGTCGCTTGGCAACCGAAGCGTTGTGGTTATTGCTGACGATCCGTTAAACCGCATTACCTCCAGCAATATTGAACTCCAAAATACCACTAGCTTTTACGGCACCGGTCAGCCGGGTTCTTACATTTTATTTATTTCAGCGAATCGGAGCGCCGAGCAAGGCGGAGGCGAGGAAGCAATTGAGGTGCAGAACAGTGCCCAAGGAGCATTGCTTGTCTATGCCGGTCATGGCGACATTAATCTTAAAAACAGCGTGAAAATTAAGGAGGTAACGGCTTACAAGATTACCATTCAAAACAGCGCTCAGGTTATCTACGAAACCGGGCTTGCCAACCTACTGTTTACCGCCGGTCCCGGCGGCGGCTACACGATTGATGAGTGGAAAGAGACGGAGTAATATATGAATTATGAACCATAAAGATAAAAAAATAATTGTGGCGAATTGGAAGATGAATCCGTCGACAGTGGCGGAGGCGCGGCGGATTTTCGCCGCCGCCAAAAGGGCCGCTGCCAAAATCCGCCGCGCTACGGTGGTGATTTGTCCGCCCTTCCTTTATCTGCCAGCGCTCGCCAAAGCCGCCAAGAATACCCGTAACATTGCTCTCGGCGTTCAAGATATTTTTTGGGAAATTGCCGGTTCTTACACCAGTCAAATCAGTCCAGTGATGATTTTGAATGCCGACGCTCAATACGCAATTGTTGGCCACTCCGAGCGACGGGTTTTGGGCGAGACCGATAGCCAAGTCGCCAAAAAAGCGATTTTGGCTCTGAAGCTTGGTTTGCGGGCGATTGTTTGCGTTGGTGAAAACCTGCGCGATGAAAAAGGCGAGTATCTTGGTTTTCTTAAAAATCAAATCAGGAATTCGCTTCAGGGCGTTACCGGCAAACTTTTGGAAAATTTAATTATCGCTTATGAGCCGGTTTGGGCGATTGGTGGCCGGGAGGCGATGAAGCCGGAGCAGGTGGAAGAAATGGGAATTTTTATCAGGAAAATTTTAGCCGATATTTACGAACAGGAGGCGGCGTTCAAAGTGCCGATTCTTTACGGCGGTTCTGTGGACGCCAAAAACGCCGAAGCCATTGTCTACCAAGGTAATGTCCAAGGTCTGCTCATCGGTCGGCAAAGTTTGGAACCGGAAAGTTTCAAAGCGATTTTGAGTGTGATGTAAAAAATGAATAGCAAATTCTTTCTCGGCACATATTTTCTTGGAGCACGGATAAATTTCTACTGAAATTTTCCTCGTGCTCGCGCCGGTCGCGCTCGCAAGCCTCCAGAAAATATGCGCCTTCAACGAATTTGGTTCCATCTACTTAATTTTATGTATACACTAACTTTATGCTATCGCGGTGAGTTAGTGTAGGGGGAGAAAGTTCCTAAGTAGAACCGTATTTTGATTTTGGTATTTCGTCTGCGAAAATTTCAAAGCTTGACAGGATTATGGTGGGATGTTAAGCTCTTGGCAGAAAAAACGGGTTGGCTCTTGAAAGGAGGCCTTGGTGTCCCGAAACAATACACCTAAATACACCCACGAATGAATAGCCAAAATGTTGAATTAGTAAAATCAGTCAAAATTGCAGATCTGCCGATCGGTAAAACGGCGAAAGAGGTGCTTCAGAGTGTTGGATTAACAACGATTGAGCAATGTGCCGCGAAGACCGCCGATGAGCTCTCACGTTTTCTGGGAGTGGGTAGAAAAGCTTTGCAAGTCATTAAAGAGGCATGCGCCCAACAGGCGCTGCCGCTTAAGGACTCAAGGAGTGACTCCCTCAATGAAGCTAACCGGCTTATTGAGACGATCAATTCTGCGGGGACGATTCCCGAACTTTTGGGTACGGTATTGTCTGTAGCGGACTCTTTGAGCAAAGGTCACTGCTCCGACAGTTACTGGGGATATGGATGGATGCAGGCCAAGGTTAACACCGCTTTTGAGACAAAGTTCGAATCACTTTTGAGAAAACCTGGACATCCGCAACCGTGGCGCCTTCTGCGTCAGTTCGTGTATACACAACGCAGTTTGTTTTGCGAAAACACGATAAGGACAAGACAAGCTTTGGTTGGCGGCAGACCGAAGTTTCAACGGAAGATTGCATTACACACTATGTGCCTTGGCACATTCGCGGACGCGCGTGATGTGTTGAGTTATTTCCGTTTTCCCAAAGGTTTGGAGATGCTCAGCCGGAAGGCTCAAACAGCCGATGAGCTGTGGGAGGTAGCCCTTTTGACAAGACATCGCCAGCCGATTCTCTGGAGGCGGACCATAAAAAGGCTCAACAGGAAATTGCGTTGAGCGCAAGAATCAACCAAGTAATTCTCCGGTGACCAGCAATGGCCACCGGTTTCTTTTTGGAGAGTTTTAGCGACACCGGCTTAATTTTTTGCTAAAATAGTTTTAATGGACTTACCGCTTTTAGAAAACCAAAAGAATCTCGCGGGCAAAAGGGTTTTGCTTCGGTTGGATTTGAATGTGCCGATTAAAGATGGCAAGGTTGTTGATGATTTTCGGATTAGGAAAATTTTGCCGACTTTGGAACTACTTCATAATGCTGGCGCCCGGACAATCATCTTGAGTCACTTGGAAGGGAAGGGTGGCGACAGTTTACGGCCGGTTTGGCAGGAATTACGGAAAAGATTTTTGATGTCTTTTTCGGCTAATTTTTCCGAGTTGGCCAAAAATGTTGCCGATTTGGAAGACGGCGGTTTTACTTTTTTTGAAAACTTGCGAGTTAATGCCGGGGAAAAAGCCAATGACGAAAATTTTGCCCGAGAGCTTGCTTCTTTCGGCGAAATTTTCGTCAATGAGGCTTTTGCCGTTTCCCACCGTGCTCATGCTTCCATTGTCGGTCTGCCGAGACTTTTGCCGAGTTTTGCCGGTCTATTGTTCGCCGAAGAAACGCGGCGGCTTTCGGCCGCCCTCAAGCCGCCCCGCCCGGCCCTGTTTATTTTAGGCGGCGCGAAATTTGAAACTAAACTGCCCCTCCTAAAAAAATTTATCGGTCTTTATGATTTGGTTTTTGTCGGCGGGGCGCTAGCCAACGATTTTTTAAAAGCTCAAGGTTTTGATGTCGGCAACTCGCTTATTTCTAAAACGCCACCTGATTTGAATTCGCTGATAAAATCTAATTTACATTTGCCGGTTGACACCATTACCGCCGAACGAAAAAAAATTGTTGACGCCGGACCGAAGACATTGGAGATTTTACGCAAACTTATTTCCAAAGCCCAGTTCATTTTATGGAATGGCCCCTTAGGCGAGTATGAAGTCGGTTTTGACACCGGCACCAAAAATTTGGCGGCGATGATTGCCCAAAGCCAAGCCAAATCGGTAGTCGGCGGCGGCGACACCGTCGCTGCCATCACCGCCCTTGGTTTGGAAGATAAATTCAGTTTCGTTTCCACCGGCGGCGGCGCGATGCTGGATTTTTTGGCGAACGAAACTTTGCCCGGTCTCCAATCACTTCTTATCAACAAGGAGTTGCGCTTTTTTGGGCCAAGTGCGGTATAATGACGCTGTCAGTAGTCGAAGTATTATTAGCTTAGTTTTTAAAAATTATGAAAAATTTGCATTTGATCGCCTGGATTCTCCTAATAGTTGGCGGTCTCAATTGGCTTTTGGTCGGTTTGGGCGGCAGTAGCTGGGATTTGGTTTCTTATCTCGGCAGCGGCCTGTCTTCAATCGTCTACATTCTGGTTGGTTTGTCGGCAATCTACGAAATTGCCACCCACAAGAATAATTGCAAGAACTGCGTGAAAGCGTCTTCGATGCCGGCTCAGTAGTCTAGGCTGATTGCTCCAACGAACCTCGTAAATTTTCGCCGCTTAACCCATCTGCTGATGGGCTCCGACGCGGACAAAAATTTGCGAGGTTCGTTTTCGCATTTTAGATTTTGTGTTTTTCCTGCTATATTTAAAAAATGAACTCCGCTGAAATTCGCCGAAGATTTCTGGAATTTTTTGAAAAACGAGGACATAAAATCATTCCTTCGGCTTCTTTGATAACGCCTGACGAAAAAGGCATTACCAATACCACATTATTCAACAGTGCCGGTATGCAGCCCTTGATTCCATATCTTTTAGGCAAATCGCATCCGCTCGGCCGGCGTTTAGTTAATGTTCAAAAATGTTTGCGCACTGTGGACATTGACGAAGTCGGCGATGCTACTCACGCCACTTTTTTTGAAATGCTCGGTAATTGGTCTCTGGGCGATTATTTCAAAGAAGAAGCGATTAAATGGAGTTTTGAATTATTGACCGATAAAAAAGACGGTTTCGGTTTGGACCCTAAGCGACTTTATGTGACGGTTTTTGAAGGTGATAAAAATATCTCGAAAGACACCGAAGCATATCAAATCTGGAAAAAATATCTGCCGGAAAATCGCATTTATTTTTTGCCCGCCAAATCTAATTGGTGGGCAGCTGGTGATAATGGTCCTTGCGGTCCCGACACGGAAATGTTTTATGATGTGACCAAAGAAGGGTTGGGCGATATGACCAAAGAACAATATCTCGCCGCCGATGGAGCGAGGAAAGTAGTGGAGGTTTGGAACGACGTTTTTATGGAATATGAAAAACGCGACGGCAAAGTTATAGGCAAATTGCCGCAAAAAAATGTGGACACCGGCGCCGGTTTGGAAAGATTGGCGATGGTTTTACAAGGAGTGAATAATATTTATGACACCGATATTTTTGCACCGATTATGAGATTGCTTAATGATGTCTTTCCGAACGGAAACTTGCGAGACAAGCGGGTGATAGTGGACCATATTCGTTCGGCAGTGTTTATTATCGTTGATGGTGTAATTCCTTCAAACACCGATCGGGGATATATTCTGCGTCGACTTATCCGGCGTACCGTGAGATTTGGTAAAAAACTCGGATTGAATAATGAACATTACAAAAAGATTATCAATTCTAGTATTTTGCCAGCCCGACAAAGTCATTCTGGCGGGCAAAATACTGAAATAGTTGGGAAAGAATTTTTGGCGGAAGTGGAAAAATTTGAGAAGACAATCGATAAGGGATTGAAAGAATTCGAAAAAGGCACTGACCCGTTTGTTCTTTTTACCAGTTATGGTTTTCCTATAGAATTAACTATGGAATTAGCGAAAGAAAAAGGGGTTAAAATTGATCTGGAAAAATTCCAAACGGCGATGAAAAAACATCAGAAACTCTCGCGTGCCGGTGCCGAGCAGAAATTCAAAGGCGGTTTAGCGGATGAAAGCGAGCCGGTGGTCAAGTATCACACTACTACTCACTTACTTCATCAGGCGCTTCACGAAGTTTTGGGCGACAAGGTGTCGCAAAAAGGCAGCAACATTACCGCCGAACGGTTGCGTTTTGATTTCGTTCATTCGGCAAAAATGACCGATGAAGAAAAAAAGAAAGTGGAAGAAATCGTCAATCAAAAAATTACCGAGAATTTACCGGTTCAAAAAATAATTTTGCCGAAAGAAAAGGCGTTACAAACCGGCGCTTACCATTCTTTTAATGAAAAATATGGCGACGAAATCAGTGTTTATTATATCGGCGAAAATTTGGAAACGGCCTTTTCCAAAGAATTTTGCGGTGGGCCGCATGTGGCGCGCACCGGAGTTCTCGGTAAATTCAAAATTATTAAGGAAGAAGCGGTTGCCGCTGGAATCCGAAGGATTAAGGCGGTTTTAGAATGAATTTTAAGATAGAAAAACGAAAGAAAAATTCACTGGCGCGCGCCGGCGTTTTGGAAACCCCGCACGGTAAAATTGAAACGCCGGCTTTCGTTGCTGTTGGTACCAAAGCGACCGTGAAAGCTGTTTCCACGGAACAATTGAAAGAGCTCGGTGCGCAAGTTGTTTTAGCTAATACTTATCATTTGTATTTACAGCCCGGCGCCGAGCGAATAGAAAAAGCCGGAGGTTTGGGAAAATTTATGAATTGGCAAGGACCGACCATGACCGATTCCGGCGGTTTTCAGGTGTTTTCGCTCGGCGCCGCCTTTGAAAATAAAACCAGTAAAATTGCTACGGGAGAAACTTCGGTGGATTCGCCTTCGCTATCTAATCAAGCTAGATTAGTAAAAATAGATGAGGACGGCGTGACTTTTCGTTCGCACCTTGATGGCAGTGAGCATCGCCTTACGCCCGAAAAATCAATTGAAATTCAGCAAAAAATCGGCGCCGACATTATTTTCGCTTTTGACGAATGCACCTCGCCCGAAGCGCCTTATGAATATCAAAAAGAAGCAATGATGCGAACTCATCGTTGGGCGGCGCGCTCGTTTGCCGAACACCAACTTGGGAGCTCAACTCCCAAGTTACAACAAATGCTTTTCGGCATTGTTCAGGGTGGACGATTTGAAGACCTGCGCAAAGAAAGCGCGCGGGCGATTAGTAGAATGGATCCCGCCCGACCGGACGGACTCGGTCGTACGGGCGGGTTTGACGGTTTCGGCATCGGCGGTTCATTTGAGAAAAAAGATATTGCCACGGCGGTGCGTTGGGTTAATGAAATCTTACCCGAGGAAAAACCGCGTCATTTGTTGGGAATTGGCGAGCCGGAGGATTTAATTGCGGCGATTGAGAACGGCTGCGATTTGTTTGATTGCGTGGCGCCGACACGAATGGCGCGCAATGGCACGCTTTACACCAAACACGGCCGCATCAATATTACCAACGCCAAATTTGCTGATGATTTTTCACCAATTCAGAAAAATTGCGGTTGTTATGTTTGTTCACCCCGCCCTGGCGGGGCAAGTTTTACTCGCGCCTATCTCGCCCATCTGTTCCGGGCTAAAGAAATTTTAGCCAGCACTTTAGCTTCCCTTCATAATCTTTATTTTATTATTCATTTAGTAAAAGCTGCCCGCCAAAAAATTCTGGACGGGAAATAAAAAGACAACCCCGCCGCGAAGGAGGGGTCGTATGGAAAGAACTTTTCTCATACTTTTCCGACAAGTTCGTGTTCGGCGTTTCTGGCCAATGCCCGGTCAAGAGCAGCTTTGAAGTCGTTCAGCCCGAACGGTTTGAAAAGGAACTCCGCGCCAATCGTTTGGGCGGCGACATTTTTTTCCCGTCCGGACATCAGAATCATCGGAACATTTTTGTGTCCGAAAAAATCAATGATGTCTTGGGCGAAGGTGATAACTTCCAGTCCCTCGTCGGGAGCAGGCAAGTCGCAATCCGTAAGAATCAAATCCAATTCTTGGACTGATTCCTGAATTATCCGGCAAGCCGAACCTTTGTCAGTTGCTTCAACAATCTCATAACCGCGAGATTCAAGCATGATTCTCAGGATTTTTCGAAAACTATCATAATCTTCCACCAACAATATTTTCATATCATTGCCTTTCGTTTGTTCTACTGAATTAATAGCACGGGATAGTTTTTATGTCAATTAAAATGTGAATTCAGTTTTCTGCTATAATCTTAATATGTCAAAAATCATTGTTGGCGTATTGCGCGGCGGACCATCCAGCGAATATGAGGTATCGCTCCAGACCGGCACCAGCGTTTTGAAAAACTTAAATCGCGAGCGTTATGAGCCGAGGGATATTTTCATTGCCAAAGACGGCGCTTGGCACATGGATGGTTTCCAGCGCGGCGAGGATTATATTCTTCACCGCGTTGATGTGGTCTTTAATGCTTTGCACGGCGAATACGGTGAGGACGGCAAAGTCCAGAGAATTTTGGAACATTTTGGCGTGCCATTCACCGGTTCGCGCTCTTTGCCTTCGGCAATGGCAATGAATAAAGTGATGACGAAAAATTCTATTGCCCACTTACTGTTGAAAATGCCGCGCCATATTGTCATTGAAAATTCTGAAACAGATTTGGAAAGAAAAATAATGGAAATTTGGCAAACCTTTATTCAGCCATCAGTGATCAAACCAATGGCACTCGGTTCGTCGATTGGCGTTGGCATTGCCCGTGATTTCAAAACTTTTCGCGAGTTGATTCTTGGCGTTTTGGAAAAATCAGACGCGGTGCTGGTGGAAGAATACATCCAAGGTAGGGAAGCGACTTGCGGGGTGGTGGAAAATTTTCGGGGCGAGGAAATTTATCAGTTGCTACCGGTGGAAATAATTCCGCCAGCCGACAAGGAATTTTTTGATTATCAAGCTAAGTATTCCGGCATTTCTCGCGAGGTTTGCCCGGGCAATTTCTCGCCGGAAGAAAAAGCAACAATCCAGCAAGCGGCGGCGTTGGTCCACCAAACTCTTGGACTTGGCCATTACTCCCGTTCGGATTTTATCGTTTCACCGAAGCGCGGTATTTATTTTTTGGAAGTCAACGCTCTTCCGGGTTTAACCAACGAATCGCTTTTGCCCAAATCCCTCGCCGCCGTCGGTTGCTCTTTGCCCGATTTTCTGGAACACTTACTGACTCTCGCTTTAACGAGAAAATGAGTATGACTGATTTAGTTTCAAAAAAATGTTCGGTTTGCGAAGTGGGCGGTTTGCCGTTAAGCCAACAGCAAGCGAAAAAGTTTTTGGCGGAAATAAGCGGCTGGCGCGCTGATGCTGAATTCAAGAAAATTTCCAAAAAGTGGCAGTTTCCCGATTTCAAAATGGCGATGGTTTTCGCTGATAAAGTTGCCATTCTCGCCGAAGTGGAAGGCCATCATCCCGAACTTTGTATCGCTTGGGGTGAAGTTAAGGTTTTGCTCTGGACTCACGCCGTCGGCGGCCTATCCGAAAACGACTTTATCCTGGCAGCAAAAATTGATAAGCTCACATAGTTGTCTGATTATTACGGGCTGGTAGTTCAGCGGTAGAACGCCGCTTTTGCAAAGCGGAGGCCGGGGGTCCGACTCCCCCCCAGTCCAAAATTATCTTGATTTTTGACTAAATTTTATCCCCAAAGGGCTTTCAAAGGGGGAGGTTTTCTGCT
This sequence comes from uncultured Candidatus Saccharibacteria bacterium, assembly GCA_964629505.1. GTDB lineage: Bacteria > Patescibacteriota > Minisyncoccia > Phycocordibacterales > DSPV01 > 2-02-FULL-44-35. Next base: position 1,544 of record CAZVQR010000002.1, on the reverse strand, counting down.
AGAATAAGAGTGTTAGAAACAAGAAAAATATGGCGAAAAATAAGAGCTATACCGCTGAAGCAATTACGGTTTTGGAAGGTTTGGAGCCGGTGCGCAAGCGCCCCGGCATGTATATTGGCACGACTGGGCCAGACGGTTTGCATCACCTCATCACCGAAATTTTTGATAACTCCCGCGACGAAGCGATGGGCGGTTTTGCCAATGACATTGAAATCGTTCTGTTGCCAAAAAATCAGGTGCGGGTGGTGGACAATGGCCGTGGTGTGCCGGTGGACATTCACAAGCAAACCAAGGTTTCGGCCTTGGAAACTATTATGACGACACTCCACGCCGGTGGCAAATTCAACAACGAAAGCTACCAAGTGTCCGGCGGCTTACACGGTGTTGGCGCTTCGGTGGTTAACGCTCTGTCAATTTTTTGCGAAGTATTAGTCCATCGCGACGATGGTGTTTATTATCAAGAATACAAACAAGGCAAACGAAAAGCGGCGGTTAAAAAAATCGGCAAGTCAAATTTACATGGCACGATTGTCACTTTTGAACCCGACCCGGAAATCTTTAAGGAAGGAATTAATTTTGATTTTAATCGGGTGATCAGCCACATGCGCCAACAGGCCTATTTGGTGAAAGGTTTGCGGATTTCGATCATTGACGCGCGAGATTTTTCTGACCCAATTGACCTCGCCGATGTTTTTTATTTCCGTGAACTCGTTTTGGATTTACCGTCGCAGACCTTTTATTTTGAAGGCGGTTTGGTATCGCTGATCGCTTTTTACAACAAACTTTTCAAGCCGATTCATAAAAATATTTTCTATATTGAAAAAACCGCCGAAGGCATTGAATCGGTGGAAGTAGCCTTCCAATATACGGACGATATTGCCTCGCGCATTTTGCCGTTTGCCAACAATATCTATAATTCGGAAGGCGGCACTCATCTGACCGGTTTTAAGACCGCGCTGACGCGCACTTTGAACAATTACGGCAAGAATAACAATTTGATTAGAAACGCTGATGATAGTTTTACCGGCGACGATGTTTTGGAAGGCCTGACAGCGGCGATTTCGGTTAAACTTCGTGAAGTGCAATTTGAAGGTCAAACTAAAGCCAAGCTTGGCAGCGTGGAAGCCCAAAGCGCGGTCTCGGCGGTTTTCGGCGATGCTCTCGCCGCTTTTCTGGAAGAAAAGCCGGATGACGCGCGAGCGATTATCAACAAAGTGGCGTTGGCTTTGAAAGCGCGTAAGGCGGCGAAGGCGGCTAAGGATTCGGTTTTGCGCAAAGGCGCGCTGGAAGGCATGACTTTGCCGGGCAAATTGGCCGATTGCCAATCCAATGACCCGACCGAATCCGAATTGTTTGTGGTAGAAGGCGATTCGGCCGGCGGAAGTGCAAAAACCGGACGCGACCGAAGAATTCAGGCGATTCTGCCGTTGCGCGGCAAGATTTTGAATATTGAACGAGCCCGCTTGGACAAAATGCTGGCCTCTGAACAAATTAAAAATTTGGTGGTGGCTTTGGGTACCGCCATCGGCGATACTTTTGATTTG
>CAZVQR010000001.1:28725-30890 GCA_964629505.1 uncultured Candidatus Saccharibacteria bacterium | reverse complement strand
GCTACATCGGCATATTGACCCCAACGACCTACCAAAACAGCTACATCGGCATATTTTAATAGTATTACAGATGAGGAAATTTTTCAAACAAAAAAAGACCGGGTGCCTTTCGACATCCCGGCCTACAAGTTACCAGACAACTGTTCGTTCTTTGGGGGGTCTTTCTCCCGACCGTCTTTTCTTGAGCCACTGCCGTTCCAGCCGCGCCGCCTGGAAAAATTTCCTCCTCATTGTTTGAGCTGTGTCCTTGGGTTCAATAACCACGACTGCAATTCTCGTTCTTGTTGACTTTAACAAAAATCGTGTTACATAACGGCGTGAGCTTTTCACTTGGACAAAGAAGCATCCTAGATCCTTCGTTTGTACCACGATGTCAATTCCTCTATGGTCCTTGTCACGAGTTGCCAGTCGTGCGGAAACATACCAATCAGGCCACTTTAGGTCAGGGCGCGACTCTTGATTAATCGCGTCAATAAATTGCCGCTCAATTAAATGGCCGACTTTGTCGCTGATGTCCACCCAAACCTGCTCCTCGCTAGGGCTGAAAATTGACCTCTTGGGGTCAACATAGTACTGGGTTGTTTTATTATGATATCGCATTATCATCACCTCCAATCATTTCGTTCTGGTAAGAATATACAATACTTTAATAAATTACGCAACAACTGGCGCAGGGTAATGGTATAGAGTAATATACTTAATTGAATGAAAATCGTTATCGCTACGGGCATATACCCGCCGGAGATTGGAGGGCCGGCCCAATACGCTAAAAATCTGAAGGCGGAATTTGAAGCGAAAGACCACCGCGTCAAAGTTTTGACTTATTGGTTGGAGAAAAAATTACCGCTGGGTTTTCGGCATCTTTGGTTTTTTTTGCGCTGTCTTTTGGTTTTTCCGAGCGCCGATTTCGTGGTGGCGCTGGACACTTTTAGCGTGGCCATGCCGGCCGTGGCGGCGGCGCGGCTTTTGGGCAAAAAAATCATCATCCGCACCGGCGGCGACTTTTTGTGGGAATGGTATGTGGAACGAACGGGGGATTTGGTTTTACTCAAAAATTTTTACCAGACGCGCATGAACCAATTAAATTCTAAAGAGAAAATTGTTTTTAAACTTTCCCGTTGGACGGTTCGCAATGCCAGCCGCTTAATTTTTAGCACTGAATGGCAGAAAAGAATTTGGCTGCCGGTTTACGGTTTTGATGAGGCGAAGACCGCGATTGTGGAAAATTATTACGGGCCGAAAGAGCCGTCTTTTCCGCCGACAGAAAAAAATTTTCTCGCCGGCACTCGGCCGCTTAAATGGAAAAACACCAAGCGGTTGGCGGAAGCGTTTGAAAAAACCAAAATTAAAAACGCGACGATTATTTATGATGACGCAACTAAGCCGTTTGAGAAGTTTATGGAAAAAGTGGCGCGTTGTTACGCTGTAATTCTGGTGTCTCTCGGCGATGTCAGTCCCAATTTGATTTTGGACGCGATTCGCCACAATAAACCGTTTATTTTAACCAAAGAGACCGGACTTTACGGCCGTCTGAAAAATATCGGCATTTTTGTGGACCCGGAAAATGTTGATGATATCGCCGATAAGATTTTGTATTTAGCTGATAAGAAAAATTACGAACAGTACCGAGAAAAAATAGAAAGTTTTAATTTCACTCACACCTGGAGTCAAATTGCCGAGGAATTTTTAGCGGTTTATGAACAAATAAAATGAACGAAACAAAACTTTTAATGATTTCCACCGACCGGAAGATTTTTAAAGAGGGGAGCGCCGTTCGGGTGCGGATGGTTGAATATGGAAAAATTTATAACGAACTTCATATAATAATTTTTGCCAAAAAAAAATTTACAACCCAAATTTCCAAAAATGTTTGGATTTACCCGACAAATTCGCTCGCAAAATTTTTCTATGTTTTTGATGCGATAAAAATTGGCAAAAAGATTTTACACTCAGAAGGTTACAAGATTACTTGCCAAGACCCATTTGAGTGCGGGTTCGTTGGCTGGCGATTGGCAAGGAAATTCAAAATTCCATTGGAATTACAGATTCATACCGACATTGGCAGTCCGTATTTTACCAGTTTAAAGCTGGGCTGGTGGTTGGCGTTTCTGAATTTTATGCGTTTTCAGCTGGCGAAATTTTTATTGCCCCGAGCGGATAAAATC
>CAZVQR010000001.1:20686-28715 GCA_964629505.1 uncultured Candidatus Saccharibacteria bacterium | reverse complement strand
TTTCAAACAGAATAAAAAATTTTCTCCAGTCCCGTTTCAAAATTGCCGAAAATAAAATTGAGATTAGACCGATAAAAATTAACGAGGAAAAAATCAAAAACACCATTGTTTTGCCGGAAAATGATTTGCGGAAAAAGTATCCCCAGTTTGATTTTATCGCTTTGGCTGTCGGTCGTTTGGAACCGGAGAAAAATTCTTCTCTTGCTTTAGAAATTTGGCGAGAAGTAGTTAAAAAAAATCCTCTGGCCGGCCTGGTTATCATCGGCTCTGGTTCTCTTGAAAAAAGTTTAAAACTAAAAGCGAAAAGCTTAAAATTGGAAGACAATGTTATTTTTGAGCAATGGAAAAACGATTTGGTGTCGTATTACAAAACCGCCGATGTTTTTTTGAACACTTCTTTTTACGAGGGCTACGGTTTGGCAATGGCGGAAGCGCGAGCTGCCAGTTTGCCGGTGATTTCCACTGATGTCGGCGCGGTCCGGGAGCTTGGCTGTGAAATTGCTAGCTTTGATGGTCGCGATTTTGCTATTAAAATTTTGGCAAAAATACCAAAAACATGAAGCTTTTGATTATTACCCAAAAAGTTGATAGGAACGACGCGGTGCTCGGTTTTTTTCACCGCTGGCTGTTAGAGTTCGCGAAAAATTTTAAAAAAATCACCGTGATTTGTCTTGAGCGCGGCGAGTATTCTTTATCGCCGAATGTAAAAGTATTATCTCTTGGCAAAGAAGAATTGGAAATTGGAAATTGGAAATTGGAAATTTTTAGAAAGTTATACTGCAGAGTCAGATTTTTGATTAGGTTTTACAAATATATCTGGCAAACGCGGTGCGATTACGATATGGTTTTTGTCCACATGAATCAAGAATACATTTTGTTGGGCGGGCCAATTTGGAAAATTTTAGGCAAGAGAATCGTGTTTTGGTATAACCACACTTGCGGCAATTTTTTGACCAAGTTCGCGATGTTTATGGCGGATATTATTTGCCACACTTCGCCATTCGCTTACACTGCTGGCACGAAAAAATCGCGGCGGATGCCGGCCGGTATAGATACGACCCTTTTCAAACTGGATGAAAAAATAGAAAGAAAGCCGAAAAGCATAATGTATATCGGCCGAATTGCGCCGTTGAAAAAAGTTGAGGTGTTGATTAAGGCGGCTAAGATTTTAGACGAAGAGGGAATAGATTTTGTTTTGAATCTTTACGGCGCCGCGGCCGCGCGGGATAGCCGTTATTTTGAGGCACTTAAAGCGTCTTCGGTGGCGCTTCAAACGAAAGGCAAACTTTTCTTCCGCGGCGCCGTGCCGAACGAACAAACACCGGCAATTTTCAACGCTCATTTGATGTCGGTGAATTTGACGCCCAAAGGCAATTACGACAAAACCGTTCTGGAAGGCATGGCTTGCGGGATATTACCGTTGGTTTCCAGTCCGGCTTTTAATGATATTATCCCGCCAGAGTTCCGTTTTCGGGAAAATGACAGCCGAGATTTGGCGGAGATAATCAAATTTGTCTTTGCTCTCTCTGAAACAGCAGTAGCAAAATACGGTGCTAATTGTCGTCGGGCGGTACAAAATCACGCTTTAGTTTTACTGGCCAATAATTTGGCGACACTTTTCAATAGTCAACAAATGTGTTAAAGTTTTTGTTATGAAAATTTATTACGTTGCCAATGTTAGATGGCCAACTTCCAAGGCGCATGGTATTCAGCTTGCCAAAATGAGCGAAGCGCTGATTGAAGCTGGCGCCGATTTGACGCTTGTTGTGCCTAATCGCGGTCGAGGTGACGCGCAAGCTTTTTATGGCTTACGTCGAGCGATTACAACGATTCAAGTTCCAGTTTTGAATTTTGGCAACAATTGGTTAGGTTTTAATCTCTCGGCGCTTGCCTTCGCCACCAGTTCTTTTTTGTTTTTGCTTTTTCGGCGTTTGGAAAAAAACGCGGTGATTTACACCATTGATTTGGATAATTTTTCATTTTTTCTTTTGCCGTTTTTGGGTCGTTCGGTTTTTATCGAAGTTCATGGTTCCAAGCAATTAAGTTTTTTTTCCAAATTTTTTTTCAGAAAGGTTTCCGGTATCGCGGCGGTGAGTGATGGAGTAAAATCAAGTTTGATTAAAAATTTCAATTTATCGCCGGGAAAAATTATTGTTTGTCCCAATGGTATTGATTTCCGAATGTTTGAAAACTTGCCGACCACTGAAGCCGCCAGACAAAAATTAAATTTTCCCAAGGGGCCAGTGTTTTTGTATGCTGGCAGATTCTATAATTGGAAAGGCCTTGATATTTTGCCAGCCGCCGCTGAAAAAGTCGGTGAGCGGGCTTCAATTATTTTGGTAGGCGGTAATGCCGCTGAATTCAGTCGGATTACCGGAGAAAAAAAAATCCCACCCAACCTTATTTTTGTCGATACTCAACCCTTTTCAGAAATTCCTCTTTGGCTGAACGCTGCCGATTTTCTGCTGGTGACGGCGACAAAAAAAGACGAATATTCTTACCGCGAAACCTCCCCGATGAAATTATTTGAATATTTGGCGACTGGTAAGCCGATTATTGCCGCCAAGACGCCGGCTATCAGTAATGTAGTCTCGGCGGAAGAAGTTATATTTTATGAACCGGACGATACGGTTGATTTAATTAAACAGATGAACTTTGTTCTCAATAATCAGGCTGTTTGTAAAGCTAAAGCTCAACGGGCTTTGGAAAAAGCCAAAGAATTTTCTTGGCAGAAACGGACAGAAAAAATATTGGCGTTAATAAATGAAAAAATAAAAAAATGAAAATTGGCATCATCCTTCATCCTTATGGCGAGCAAAAACCAGGCGGTTTACCGAGAATTATTTTCGGCTGGGCGCTGGCCTTGTTGTCGGTAGACCAAAAAAACGAATACATTATTTTTCTCAAAGAAAAACCAGTTACTCCACCTGATTTACCTGGAAAAAATTGGCGAATGGAAATTTTAGGACAGGGTAGTTTTTGGCTTGAAAGATTGCGCCAAAAGACGCTTTGTGATGTTTATTTATTCAATACGCCGGTGTTGCCGTTTTTTTGGTGGCCGCCACGGTCTGTCGTAATCACCCTCGATTATCCGTATAAATATCTAAAAGCAAAAAATTTAAAAGAGCGGTTGTTTCGCCAATTTATTGGTTGGTATCACAAAAGGTCCTTGCGCCGCACCGACCACATTATTGCCGTTTCTCATTCCACCAAGAATGATACGGTTAAATTTTTCGGTGTGTCACCGGACAAAATTTCCGTTGTCTATCACGGTTTCAAAAAAATCTGCGAATTGCCGGAGCAGGCGATAGTTTTGCCGGAGAAATTCTTTTTATTCGCCGGCACAATGAAAGAAAGAAAAAATGTTCTGAATATTATAAAGGCCTATAAGCTTTTTGTGGAAAAGCAACCGGAAGTTTTAGAGCGTTTGGTTTTGGGTGGAAAAAATGAAGGAGAATATTATGAGATGCTTCGCCGGTTTGTGGTGAAAAATAATCTCACGGATAAAGTTTTCTTTACCGGTCACCTTAATGAAAATCAATTGTCTTTTGCCTATCTGCGGGCGACGGCATTAATTTTTCCCAGCCTTGTTGAAGGTACCGGTTTTCCGATTTTGGAAGCGATGAGCTGCGGTGTGCCGGCAATCACCTCAAATATTTTCGGACCGGCCGAACTCGGTGCCAACGGCGCGGCGATTTTGATAAATCCTCATGAGCCGAAAGAGATTGCCGAAGCTATGGAAAAAATTACTTCTTCAGATGTGTTGCGCGCGGCGTTGGTTGAAAAATCTAGCGAGCAGTTGAAACTTTTTTCTTGGGACAAAACAGGTCGGGAGACCTTGGGAATTTTGGAAAAAATTACGGCGCCAAAGATTTGCTTTTTGACTCACAATGTTAAAACCCAGAATGGCGGGGGAGTTTTAGCCCGGAATATAATCTCACGGCTGAAAATTGTTCTACCCGCCAGCGTTCAAATACTAACTGCCGAGGCAAGCGGTTTCCCGGATGAGCTGCCGCTTTTTTCCAAGCGCTGGTTTTTGTCGCCGCTTAAAATTTTTTCCATCTTAAAAAAGATTCGCTCAGCTGATTTTGTTCACGCTTTTGATGTTTTTCCTTATGGTTTCATCGCGGTGTTGTTTTCTTTAGGCAGTAAGGCCCGGGTAATTATTACCGCCAATGGCACCGGTTCCGTCCGTTATCTTTATTTGCCATTCATTTTTCCTTTGGCGAAATTTGCTTTCAAGCGGGCAGATAAAGTTATTGCCATTAGTCGTTTTACTCGCGATGAAATTTTGAAACGAATTCCCAACCTTTTCATCTCGGTTATTAATCCGGGCATTGATTTGTCAGTTTTCGGCAAAATCCCGGTCGAAAAATTTATGGAGCGGGTGAGAAAGTTCCAGCCGTATCTTTTAAGCGTCGGCGCGCTTCGTTTGCGCAAGGGTTACAAATTCAGTATTCCGGCGTTCAAAAAGGTTTCGGAGGTTTTTCCCGACCTTCATTATGTCATCGTTGGGAAAAAATATACCGACAAAGAATATAATCGGCTGAAAAAATTAATTGACGAACTTGGCTTGAAAGAAAAAGTTTTCTTTGTTGAAAATGTTGAGACGGATGAAGAATTGGCGGCATTTTATCACGGGGCGAGATTATTTGGTCTGATGTCGTTTAATGTCGGTCATGATATTGAAGGTTTTGGCATTGTTTTTACCGAAGCGGCGGCCGCCGGTTTGCCGGTAGTTGGCAGTAAAGATTGTGGTGCCGAAGACAGCGTGAAAGACGGCGAAAACGGTTTCTTGGTGGCTGAGGACGACATTGAAGGTTTCGCTAATGCCGCCATCAGAATTTTAAAAGACAAAGAACTTTACGAAAGAATGTCGGCTGAATCGCGAAATTTTGCCACTCAATTTTCTTGGGAGAAAAAGATTGATGAATACATCAACTTGTGTTATATTTCTTAACATTATGAAAACTAGAAAAAAAGCTTTAATTACGGGCATTACCGGTCAAGACGGTTCTTATTTGGCGGAATTTTTGCTAAAGAAAGGTTATGAAGTGCACGGTATAGTTCGGCGTTCTTCCAGTTTCCACACTGAACGAATCGGTCATATTTACCCCCAAATGCAAGCTCGCGAGCACTTATTTCTCCACTATGGCGATTTGACTGACACTTCAAATTTGGCTCGATTAATAGAAAAAATTGTTCCCGATGAGATTTACAATCTTGGCGCTCAAAGCCAGGTTAGGATAAGTTTTGACATTCCTCTTTATACTTCTGATGTCACCGCGCTTGGGACCCTCAGGCTTTTGGAGGCAATTCGTGACACCAGAGTTAAGACGAAATTTTATCAAGCTTCTTCGGCGGAAATGTACGGCGGCAAGCCAAAGGAGTCTCCCCAAAATGAAAACACTCCGTTTGAACCAAGGAGCCCCTACGCTGCCGCCAAACTTTTTTCCTACTGGATTACCAAAAATTATCGTGAGGCCTATGGAATTTTTGCTTGCAATGGAATTTTATTCAATCATGAATCGCCCCGCCGCGGTGAAAATTTTGTGACCAGAAAAATTACGATTAGCGTCGCCGAGCTTTTGGCTGGCAAACGCAAAAAAATCTATTTGGGTAATTTAGACGCTTGTCGCGATTGGGGTTACGCGCCGGAATATGTTGAAGCAATGTGGCTAATGCTTCAACAGGACAAACCCGATGATTATGTGATTGCCACCGGAGAGACCCATTCAGTTAGAGAATTTTTGAAAGAGGCGTTTCGTTTGGCTGGCATTAAGGACTGGGAAAAATATGTTGAATGCGATAAGAGATATTTTCGGCCGACGGAAGTGGAATTTTTGCGGGGTGATGCTTCCAAGGCCCGCAAAAAACTTGGTTGGAAGCCGAAAACAACTTTTAAAGAGCTGGTTAAAATTATGCTGGAAGCGGATTGCAAGAAACTTGGAGTGTCATTGCCGAAACAACCGAAAAAATGATAAAACTCGTCAAATCAACTTTTTATAATGAGCAAGAAACCAAAAAGAAACTGGCCGATTTTATCTTACGCACCGATATTTTGAGTATGGGGGAGGAAACACGGAAATTTGAGAAAAATTTTGCCAGGAAACAGGAGAGAAAATATGCGGTGTTTGTTAATAGCGGCAGCACCGCCAATCTGGTTTTGTTTCAAGCGCTTTTGAATCTTGGTCAGTTAAAATCCGGCGCGCGAATTGGTATTTCGGCGGTCACTTGGTCCACCAATGTGATGCCGATTATCCAATTAGGTCTTCAACCGGTCGCCATTGATTGCGAATTAGAAACGCTCAATGTGTCGCCGCGGACTTTGAAAAAACATCTCGGCAAACTTGACGCGCTTTTTCTTACCAATGTTTTGGGTTTGGCCGACGATATTGCCGAGATAGAAAAATTATGTAAAAAACACAAAGTAATTTTCTTGGAAGACAATTGCGAATCGCTTGGTTCAAAAACAGCGGGCAAATTTCTTGGCAATTTTGGTCTGGCGGCCACTTTCTCTTTTTTCGTCGGCCATCATCTTTCCACCATTGAAGGCGGCATGATTGTTGCTGACGATGAAAAATTATACCATCAGCTGGTGATGGCGCGAGCTCACGGTTGGAGCCGAAATTTGCCAATAGGAAAACGAGATGAACTCAAAAGAGAACATAAGGTGGAAGATTTTTTTGATTGGTACACTTTTTACGATTTGGCTTACAATGTCCGGTCGACCGATATTCATGGTTTTGTCGGCAATGTCCAATTGCCGCACTTGGATAAAATGGTCCGCCGGCGCGAGAAGAATTTTTACGCCTTGAAACCAGCCCTGGATAAAAATCCGCACATTTTGGATTTGCGCGTTAAACATATGAATATCTTTTCCAATTTTGCCGTGCCGTTGATTTTCAAAAGCCGTGAAGCGTTTGAACGGTATCGCATTAATTTTGAAAAGGCCGGCGTGGAAATCAGGCCGATTATCGCAGGCAATATGTTGCGCCAGCCGTTTTACAAAAAATACATAATAAAAACCGAAGAGTGTCCGAATGCCGATTATATCCATCATCACGGTTTCTATTTTGGCAACAATCCGGAACTGACCGATGGTGAAATCGCTTTGCTCAAAAAGCTGCTGGTGGGGTAGAATATAAAGATGGATTTAATTAAACGATTTATCGTTTCCCGTTATTTAATAGGTGGCGCTTGCGGCGCCGCCACCAATATTTTTTCTCTTTTTCTTTTGGTTGAAGTGTTTAGCGTTTGGTATCTTCAGGCGGCGGTTTGGTCGTTTCTAATCGCTTGGCTGGTGAGTTTTTTGCTCCAAAAATACTGGATTTTCCAAAATTATCTGACGGAAAACGGCGTCTTGCAAAAACAGGCGACGCTCTTTTTCGTCGTTTCTCTTTTTAATCTAGAGCTTAACACTTTGCTAATTTATATTTTTGTGGACTTTTTCCAGCTGTGGTATTTATTAGCCCAAATGTTTTCTTCGGCGCTAATTGCTATTAGCAGCTTTTTTATCTACAAACATTTTGTTTTTCAACAGCAAACTATTGCCCCCCAATCTTAATGATGTATTCTTTTTGGTCGTAAATGCCAAGCAGATAGTAATTTTTAACTTTGAAATAGTGAAAGTTGCCGAGCAACAGAATAACGGCGGCGGCGCAAGTTGTCAGATAAAGCCAGCGCACAAGTTTTTCCCGTTGCCCCAGCATTTTATCTGCCAGTATTGCTAATAGGGGCGGCAAAATAATCAAAGCTGGCAAGAGAAAGCGGGTTTGATGAGAAGTAAAAAATAATACCAATAAATAAATTTCGGCCGATAGAAATAAAATAATTTCTACCGGTGAAAACTTTCGCCGAAAAATTATTGCCAAAGCAATTAGCCCATAGACGGCGATAAAATAGCCGAGGATTACCAAATTACTGGACGATTCATTGGCTTGGGTGAACCACTGACCGAATTTATAGAATGGGAAAATTAAAGCGTTGGGCAAAGTTCGTTCAATCGTCATAAACATACCCACCGATT
>CAZVQR010000001.1:0-20676 GCA_964629505.1 uncultured Candidatus Saccharibacteria bacterium | reverse complement strand
GGTGAAATGTTGATTTTCCAGCATTGGATAAACTGGGTTGCCAAAGATAACAGCGTTTTTTACATACCAAGGACTCATTGCCGCGCCGGCGACCAGCAAATAAATAATCAATTCTTTGCGCCATTTCCAGACGAGAATGATACTTTCAACGCCGACAAAAAACAATGAAGTGTATTTAACGCTGGCGGCAAAACCGGCAAGCAGAGCGGCGAAAATAATTTGCCGGCGGCTGAACTTGCCGCCGAAAACATTGTTAATTACCAAAAATAAACTGCTGATGGAAAAAATAAAACCGAGGACATCAATATAACCGCCGTGGAGCACCTCCCGTTCCAGCGGCATGATTGCTAGCAGAGCGATTACTGCCGCCGCTGGCAGAAAGGTCGTTTTGGTCCAATGTTTGGTGAAAGCAAAAATGATTGCCGCGAATAAAATCAAAATACTGAATTGAATAATTTGAAAAACATAAGGCGCAGCGGTTTCGCCGAAAGCGGCCACCGGTATGGCATAAATAATTTCTCCTAAAATTGGCAAATAAAGTTCGATTTCTTGATTGAAAGTCAGTCGTTCGGAAGAAATGAGGTCTTGAATTATTGGCAGATGATAATCCAGGGTGTCATGGCCGGTGAGCGGGACAAAAGCAATCAACAGATTAGTCGTAAGCCAAACAACAATAATAATTTTCAAAAAAGTTGCGCCGGTAAAGATTTTTTTAAGCCAAAACCAAATCCCGCCGCCGAGGATTCTTTTTATTGTTCCAATATCGCCGGCGATTATTTTTGAAGCCAGCAAAGCAATGACAATGAATACGGACCAAATTGCCGGCGCGGTGAAAATACCGAAGGCCGCCAAGAACAAACCAATCGCGCCCGTTGTTCCCAAACCGCCGATAATGGAATAAGCAATTCGTTCAGTGGTCGTTTCTAGTTCTACTCGCAGAAATTTAAAAATTAATATACCAATCAAGCGCGAGAGGTAAATAAAAACCAACGCTTCCAGAAAAATTTGGAGATTGTGAATCATAATTATTTAAACAAGTTGAATTTAATGATAGCCCAAAGAGCCGGAAAGCCATCCTTCCATTTGATTTTTTTGCCTTCCGCCTTGCTTCGACCGTTATAGGAAATGCCAACTTCTTTGATGCGTAATTTATTTTTAGCCACGGCAGCGGTTAATTCCGGCTCAATGCCAAAGTGGTTTGATTCCAAACCACCGGCGATTTTTTGAATGGCTGATTTAGTAAAGGCCTTGTAGCCAGTTTCCATATCCGTTAGCCGCAGGCCGCTCATTATATTTGAAACAGTAGTGAGAAAACGATTGCCTAAGAAATGTAGCAAAGTCATTTTTTCTTTTTTGCTGGTAGCAGAAAAACGCGAACCGAAGACGACATCAGCCCGATTTTCTAAAATCGGTTTGATGATTTTTTTGTAATCGGCTGGGTCGTATTCCAAGTCGGCATCTTGAAAGATTGTAATGTCGCCGGTGGCGGCGGCGATACCGCGGCGCAATGCCGCGCCCTTGCCCTGATTTTTTGGCTGATAAAAAATTTTGTATTTGTTAGCCGATTCTAGTTTTTTCAAAATTTCTACCGTGCCGTCGGTGGAGCAATCATCAACAATGACGATTTCCTTTTGGATTTCGCCGATGTCGCTTTTTTCCACCGCTTCAAGAATTTTAATAATGGTCGCTTTTTCGTTGAAGACCGGAATGATAATAGAGAGGGTTTTCATGTGGTTTTTGTTTTTTGCTTGCGGTTTATAGTAAAACAATCCTATCAATAAGGCAAATAAGATTTTTTGTGATATGATGATTTTATGAAAATTCTAGTGACTGGTGCTGATGGTTTGCTGGGCAAGGAAATTGTCGCGGTGAAGCGAAGCGGTTTTGAAATTGTCGGAACTGCTCACTCGGAATTGGATGTAACTAATTTGGAGAGTGTCAAAAAAGCGCTTTTGAAAGAACGGCCGGAGGCGATTGTGAATTGCGCCGCGGTGGTGAATATGGATTTGTGCGAAGAAAATCCGAAACTTTGTTTTGGGGTTAATAGAGATGGAGTTTCCAATTTGCTTCAGGCGCTCAAAGAAATCGGCCAGCCGGTGGTTTTTGCGCAAATAAGTTCGTCAGAGGTGTTCGGCAGGATAAACGAGGGCGAATATAAAATCAGCGGCTATACGGAAGACGATGAACCGAAGCCGGTAGTAAATTATCAGAAATCAAAAGCCGAAGCGGAAAAAATTGTTACGGATTTCGCGCGGCAAAATCCAGAGATTTTGCCGCGCTTTTATGTTTTGCGGGCGGCGTGGCTTTATGGAAGAGGTCGGCGAACTTTCGTGGAAAATTTTTTGGCGGATTTACAACAGCCGAAAGAATTATCAGTGATTGCCGACCAATGGCGCTCGCCGACTTGGACGAAGTATTTTGTGGAGCAATTATTTTTACTTTTGGAAAAGAAATATCCGAGCGGCATTTATCACGGTGCTGCCGAAGTTTTGTCCGGCGAAGCCACCACTCCCCAAGTCATTGAAGAAATCGCGAAATTTTTGGGTAAGGATAAAGTGAAAGCGACAATTAAAGAAGTCTCACGGATTGGTTTTTTCAAAGTGCCGCGTTCACCTTCCAATGTTTTGAAAAATACCAAACTGCCCAAGCTTTCGAATTGGCGGGCTATGCTCCAAGAATATCTGACGGCTAATTTTTCTTAATCGCTTTTTCCATAAGTTCCAGTATGCCATCGGCGTATTTTTGCCAAGAAAAATTTTGGCGGGCGAAAGCGTTGCCGTTTTTGGCGATTTTTGAATAAAGAGCGTGGTCGGTTAGCAGTAGAGAAATTTTTTCGGCAATGTCAGCGGGATTTTTTGGCTCAATAAACAAAGCGTTTTCTTTATCGGTTAACACTTCGTGGCAGCCAGCAGTTTTGGAAACGATAATCGGTAGACCGCAAGCCACCGCTTCAAACGGCGACAGGCCGTCGCTTTGCAGATGGTGTTGGAAAATATAAACATCGTGTTCTTGATAGGCGCGAATTAATTCTTCGTCGGTAACTTTGCCTTTGAAAAAAACTTGATTTTCCAGTTTCAATTTTGAAACAAGAGCGCGCAACCGAACATAATATTTTTTATCGTTATCAATGTCGCCGATAATGGTGAGAGTTGGTTGGAAATTTTCGGCATTCAACATCGGCAAAGCGTTGATGGTATCTTCAAAACGGCGGTGGGGCATTAAGATACCGCTAGTCAGAATTTTGATGGAATTTTTTGGCGGCATTTTTTCTTTGAAAGTGAAATATTCAAAATCCGGCCCGCTCCGGACGGTGGAAGCGTTTAAGTTGATATATTTTTTTACTAACTCTTTATTGAAATGGTCTACCACCACGATGGCATCCTGTTTTTTGATAAAAGCCTGTTTGTCGTAAAAATCAAAAAGCCAGTAGGCGATGTGTTTATACCAAGGTTGATGAAAATTATCATCACAACCGTGAGCGCGGTCAAAACCCCAGCGCTTGAGAGGTAAGTCGTTCATATTCCAAACCGAAGGAATATTTTTCTTGAATTTTTTGTAATAAACGGCAACCTTATAAGCCACTTGGTCGTGGGGATTTAAAACATCAAAATCATCATCCATAATGGCGGCTAATTTTTTCGCTTGCCGATTTTCATTCAAAATTTCCGGTAGGCCAGTTTTTTCTAAAACTGGATAATAAGTCGCCAGTTTATTTTTTTCCGTTTCTTCTTTTCGCAAAACACGAACGGGAAAATTTTTGAGCAGATGAGGGTAACAATTTTCCGGCGAATAGTAGAGCGTGTAAATTACGATTTCATGACCGCGCCGGCGCAGTTCATTGGCCAGCGACAGCCCCTGGCGCTGGGTGCCGCCTTTAACATTGAGTTTTCTAAAAATCATTCCAATTTTCATCTTACCATTCTAGCGGGAGTTCAAAATTTATCAAGCGGTTTAAAGTGTGCTATATTGTCAGAAAAATAAATGAAAACAATTTTTATAAACTTATTTTCCATTCTAGCAATGGATAACTTCACGGTTCCGGACGGCGTGCTCGGTGAGCTTATTCGGCGCAAAGGCCAAGACATTCGTTTGGTATTGTTAACGGGAAAGAAGCTTTTGCCGCGGCTGGCGCCCTATGCCGATGGCCAGACGATAATCGTTGAAGCGATAAAGTCATTTCCGCCGAGAGGTTTTATCCAAAGTATTTTCCATTTTTTCTACGCTTTTCTGATTTTTACCGGCAGCACCAAAGTGTTGGCGACTTTCGGCGCCCGCGCCGATATTCCGCCGGCTGGCGGCAATCGGCATATGTGGTTTTTCAAATCCTTAATTGCCAATACTTTCGGTTGTTCACTTTTTGTGAAGCGGCGGTTGACGCCGTGGCTCTTTAAAATAATTTTTCGTGAGCGCCCCTATCAACAACTTTTTGACAAGTATCGGCCGGATTTGGTAATGGCGCCGGCGCTGGCTTTTTTTCCGGATGTTGAGTTGGTTTCGGAAGCCCAACGCCGAGGAATAAAAACTATTGGTATGGCGATGAATTGGGACCACCTCAATAAATACTATATTCCCGTTCACGCCGATTGGCTTTTAGTTCAGAACGAACCGATGCGCCGCGAGGCGCTCAATTGGCACGCCTATTATCCGGAGCAAATTACAATTGTTGGTTTTCCTCAATTTGATATGTATGCTTACCCCGATAAGTATTTGGTACTCAAAGAAAAGTTTAAAAAGGATTTTGAACTTGAAGGAATTGATAAAATAATTCTGTTTATTTCCGGCGCCGCTTATTCTTTGGATGAGCCGGACATTATCAAGGAAATTTCCAAGTGGATTAGCGAAGGGAAATTCGGTCAAAAGACCAAACTTTTTATTCGCCCTTACGCTATTGCTCGGGATATAGAACGGGAACGCGAAAAATACAAATCTTTGGAAAACGACCCAAACATTGTTTTTAATTGGCAGAGAAGGAGCGATTCTTTGGAAAGCAAAAAATATTTTATGAGCATGCTGGCTTACACCGATGTCGTTATTTCAATTTTTTCCACCACGGCGATTGAGGCGGCAATTTTTGATAAACCGACCATTACCATCGGTTTTGACGGTTACAAAAAACGACCCTATCATCAATCAATTATTCGGCTGGAAGATATGTCTCATTTCCGAAATGTTTTGGAAACAGGGAGTGTAAAAGTGGTTCGTAGTTTTCCCGATTTGGAAAAATCCTTGGCTCTTTATTTAGAGAATCCGGCGATCGACATGATGGCGCGGAAAGTTTTGGTTAATAAAATGTGTTATAAGAATGACGGTGGCGCTTCCAAGAGAATCGCTGATTTTATTTTGTCCAAAATCAATGCCTAAACAAAAACATTCATTTTTGAAAAAGTTCATTGGCGGCGAAACCAGCTTTGGTTTTTGGGACTCTATTTCCAAAGCCATCGGTTTGGTCAACACTTTTTTCATTATTACCGCGCTGTCGCTCTATCAATACGGTATTTTCCAATTACTGCTTTCCATTTACGCCATTTTTTTTAATTTTTTGTCTTTGGGCAGGGGGGTGGTTAATAATGATATTTTGCGTTTCATTGGCGAAGGACGGGAAGCTAAAGCCAAACGCCTTTTCTTTGAATACAACGGTATCAGAATTGTTGTTGGTTTGTTGGTGGCGGCCTTTTTATTTTTCACTCCCGGAGTATTGTCAAGTTGGTATGCCAGTGACGCCGTGGTTCTTGTCCGTTTACTGGCCGGACTGTTGCTTTTGGAACTGGCTTATGCAATCTTCAAAGCACTTTTGAGCTACCGTCTGCAATTTCATTTAATTGCTTCTCGCGCCAGCCTCTATAAATTTGTTCAGCTTGGTGTTTTGATTTTTTTCTTTTTCAATCATCGGTTGGGTATCCGCGAGGTGATCTACTCCATGATTTTTGGTTCCATTATTTCCACCTTTATTCTCATCCGGCCAGTCTTGCGGTCTTACGGCCAATGGCGGGGCCTGCCCCTTGCCAAAGAAGCCATTATTTTTTGGGTCTTTAAAGCCCACGGCAAGTGGGAAGTTTTTCAGCAATTTGTCGCCAAACTCACCGTTTCTTTACAGCCGTGGATTATTAAAATATTTGTCAGCACCGAAGCGGTGGCGATATTTTCAGTTGCCCAAACGATGGCTACTACCATCGTCGGATTTTATCCAACCAAAACGCTAGGCACTTTGATGCCCTTGAGAGTTAATGAGCCGGCGCAAATGCAAAAAATTTACAATTACGCGGCTAAGTATCTTTTTCTTCTCGCTATTGTAATGGCTATCGGCGCGGCGGTAGCCGGACCGGCGGCGATTTATCTATTCTTTCCAAAATATATTCCTTCACTGCCGTATTTTTTCGTTTTGCTTCTGTATCTGCCAATCAATGCTCTTAGTTCCACCACCTCCATTTTTCTTGTTGCCCTACGGCGGCAAAAAGATTTGTTTTTCCAGAAAGTTTTTAAAGCTATTACCGCTATCCCGATGTTTTTCTTGGTGATGTTTTTTGGTTTGTGGGGAATGACAGCCAGCCACCTTATTTTCGCTTTCACTTTGTTTTGCACGGCTTATCTTTTCCTGCGCCGCGTGCCACCCGGTTATAGTTTGAAGTGGCGCAACTTTTTCCGTTTTGGTCTAGAAGATAAAGTTTTCGCCAGAAAATTTTGGTCCGAAATCCTTTTGTTTTTGAAAAATAAAATTCCCTTTATTCGCTAGCGAGTGAGTGGAGAGAAATTGATATAATATTTTTTTATCAAGTTTTTAATAAAATTTATATAACTTTTTAAGGTTTCTTTTTCTTTGCCATCCTCGCCGCGGGCCACTTGAAGAATCATACTTCCCTGGTATTTATTTTTCTTAAGTGTTCTGAAGAATTTTTCAAAGTTGGTGTTGCCGGTGCCGAGCGGAACTGTTGTGCCATGAAGTAGCCGGTCTTTAATATGGATGTTGGCGAGGTAGGGCGATAGAGTGTTTAATTCTTCTACCACATTATAACCCAAAGCAGCGCTATTACCGCTATCATAATTGGCTTTTATGGTTTCGCTATTAAACCTTTTAAGCAACGACAGAAATTTTTTGGGCGGCAAATCGGTTTCTAGTCCAATAGTGATGCCCAAGCTTTTTGCTAATGGCCTAACTTGACTTAAGGCGTCGGTTAGTTCTTTTTCTTCGCCGTCGGTTTTTATTGAGGAATTATCCACCAAAGGGATTTCTATGTTTTTTGCGCCAATTGCCGCCGCCGCTTTCAGTAAACGCTTTAGGACGACCAAGTTTTGTTTTTTAATTTTGGCTGTTACGCGGAAAAAGGGATTACGCATAAAATAATCGGCGCAGATATGGTGAATCACCACGCCATATTTTTTTTGAAGCTGGTTTATTTTTTTTAAACCGTCTTTTGACCAAAGAGGATTTTCCTCATAACATTCTTTGTCAAAAATGAATTCAATTTCCTCGAATCCAATTTCCTTGGCCAACGAAAATTCGTTTTCCCAACTTTCAAAAGGAAAAAATTGGATTCCTTTTCCCTTGCTTGGTGAAAGTCGTCCCTGAAATATTCCTAAAGATATTTTTTTATTTTCTTTCTTTATCCAATCCATGAAATTATTTTAGCTAGCGAATCGGCGGTGATGATTTTTTCCACTGAGCCGTATTGCTTTTCCAGATTACCGTCTTTAAATTCCGAGAGCAATTCTCGGAATTTTTTTTGGTCGGTAATGAATTTTTTTATGCCGAAAAAAGGTTTAGCCGATTCGATTTGTGGCAAATTTCCCAAATTCAAGAAAATCGCGTCTTTATTCATTGCCAGCGGAATGAAATTGGTGGTAGAAACGCCAGCCAGATAAAGTTCGCTTAAGCCGACAAGCTCGTTATTGTCAGCAATTGGGCCCATAAATTTGATGCCATAGTGATTGAGTTTTTGATACTGGCTGATATCTTCGGAAGGATGGAGTTTGAATAAAATATCAAATTCTTCAGGGGGGCAAACTTCGCGGATAATTTTGATAACCGATTCAGTTAGCCGGTATTGTTCCTCATTGGTGAGAATTTGAATATCTTTTCTGTTGAAAGGGGTGGAATAAAAAATAATGTTTCTTTTTGACAAGTCAACGTGATGTTTCTCGGCTAACCTTTGGCGTTCAATCTTGTTATTGGCCAGGCGATTTTTCATTTGTTCGCTAAGATAAAAGTCTAAATAACCGACCACCGCCATTTTTTCTTTGGGGATACCGTTTTTTATGAAAAATTCTCGGGCTTGTTCGTTAATGACGCCAAATCTTTTAGCTCGGCCGCCACCAATCATACCCTTTGACCAATTTTCTTTTTGACCGAGAACTACTTTAAGAAGCAAATTTCTAATTTTCACGTAGATAGGTTTGCCCAAGCGGTACAAAATTTTTCGCCAAAGAGCCATTTTCTTTTTTGGCAAAATTCTTTGGCCCGGATAAGTCAACGCCCACTGAAGAACCATGGTATCAATTCCGCGCCGATTAGCTTGTTCCATGAGACAACCCATGTAAAATCCCTGATCATTGGTCGCAATAATTTTCGCTGGCCGCGTTTTTTCCAGCAGTTTTTTGATTGATGTCGCGTAATGTCGGTAGTTTCTTATGGTTATATAAAAAGGAATGAATTTAAGCCAAGAGACTGGCGGTGGTGGTTCTATGGCGTAAAATTGTTGTCGATTAGCTCTGGCGTGCTCAAGCATTTTGCCGTAGGATTTTCTGCCGAAGATAATCAAAAACTTAACTTCATAGCGTTCGGTTATGAAAGGCAAAAGTTTTTCAAAATATTTAAAACTCCCCATGTAATGGGGGACTAAAAAGAGTAAAGGTTTAGAATGGGGGTCTTGCGTTGTCATGTTTTTGTGTTAATATGCCAATGTTAGCAGATTTAACTAATCGCTTCAATTAATGAAATTGGCTAAAGAAAAAACCAAAAAATTGGTCTACGCGCTCATTGGCGCCCGAGGCGGTTCCAAAGGGATTTCTCGTAAGAATATTGTGCCGGTTGTTGGCCATCCTTTAATTGCTTATTCTATTGCCGCGGCCAAACTTACGAAAGGTATTGACCGGGTGATTGTTTCAACTGACGACGAAGAGATTGCCGCGATAGCTAAAAAGTATGGCGCCGAAGTTCCATTTCTGCGTCCAGCAGAAATTTCCGGCGATAAATCTTTGGATATAGAATTTTTTCAGCACGCTTTGGATTGGTTTAAAGAAAATGAAGACCGAACACCTGATTTAATCGTTCATTTTCGGCCAACCATACCCGTTCGGGAAATTCCTGTTATTGATAAAGCTATTTCAGAAATGCTCGCCGACAAAGATGCTACCGCGCTCCGTAGCGCTGAGGAAGTGCCGCCAGCTTCTATTTTCAAATCATTCAGGATTGATAATTCTTACTGCGATTTTTTCGGTAAGGAATTATTTGATCCCAACGAAGAATTTTTTAATTATCCCCGCCAGCAATTGCCGAAGACCTACCATGTCAATGGTTATGTTGACATTATTAGAACCGAATCTTTTTTGACCAGCGGTTTGCTTTATGGTAAAAAGCAAAAGGTCTTTTTGACTGAACTAGCGCCAGATATAGATGAGCCAGCAGATTTACTTAAGGTAGAAGAGGAATTAAAAAAGCCGAAGTATGTCGCGTTTCAAAACTTTTTAGTTTAATTGATTATGAAAAACAAAAAAACAAATAAAGACAAAACTTTTTTTGAATTAGCCGATTTAACTGGTAAAAAAGCGGTGGTTACCGGCGGTGGCGGACATTTGGGTTTCCAAATGAGCAAGGTTCTGCTTGAGCTTGGCGCAGATGTTATTGTCTTAGCTCGCGATAAAGAGAAGATCAAGCCCCTCTTAAAAGAGTTCGGCAAAAAGATTTCTTTCATTAAAGTTGACCTCAACAACAAAGAAGAAGTAACGGCCATTGATAAAAAATTGCCGTCAATGATTCATATTTTGATAAATAATTTTTATACTTGGCCAACTAATCCCCATTTTGAAAAAATGCAATGGGACGAAGCGGTGGCGACAATGACCGCTGGAATCGTTTCGCCCCTTTTCCTTTCAAAAGTTGTTTTTCCTAAAATGAAAAAAGGTGGCTCCATTATTAATATTGGTTCAATGTATGGGATGATTTCACCCGACTTTAGGATTTATCGCAATAGTGGTATGGGTAATGCTTTGGAATACGGTGCGACCAAGGCGGCTTTGATTCAGGCGACGAAATATTTGGCGGTCAAAGGGGCACCACTAGGTATTAGAGTAAATGCTATCAGCCCGGGACCATTTTCTCGGCCCGGAGCGTTTGATAATGGCAAGGATTGGTTCCGTAAAGAATTAATCGCTAGAATGCCTCTGAAACGCATTGGTGAGAATTGGGAATTGAAGGGCGTCGTGGCTTTTTTGGCTTCCGATTTAAGTAGCTATGTGACCGGTCAGAATATTGCGGTGGATGGTGGCTGGACAATTTGGTAGTTGCCAAAATTGTAAATAAAAAACCCCGACATGATGTCGGGGCTGTGTTTAGCTTTAAGGATTGGTTTATGATGCCAATCCTTTGCTTTGTTCGTAGATTGCCTTTTGGGTCGGACTCCAAACTCGACGGAGTTTTGTCATACTGGCTTCTTCTTCTGGGTCAATCTCGATTTTCCCAGTGCCCAATGTTGGAGGGAATTCTCGTGCCCAACGGCACAATTCCTGCAACTCTTTTGGCACTAGCGAAAACGCTTGGTCCGAACCAACCAGCGCTTTGTTGAGTGTAATGTGATGCTCAACAACACTAGCACCTCGAGTGATTGCCGAATGAGTTGGAATTATTCCATTATGGTGACTGGAGAAACCAATCGGCACATCAAACTTCACTTGGAGAGTGTCCAAGGCGCGCAAGTTTATCCTACGCAACATGGTTTCGCCGGTGTCGCTTTTGTAAACTGACACGCAGTGCATGATCGCGATGCCCGTCGCCCCGGCCTGGCGGAGAGTTTCAACGGCGTGTTCCACCATAAGCAGATTGCTCATGCCAGTGGAAATGATAACGGGTTTGCCTTTAGCGGTGGTGTGGCGCAATAAGTTGTCGTCGGTCAAACAAGGCGACGCCACTTTGTAAGCTGGTGGGTTGAATTGGTTGATGAAATCAACCGCTACCTCATCCCAGCAAGAGGCGAACCACATTATTCCAAGGGACCGACAGTATTCATCAATCTCATAGTATTCATCAAAAGTGAGCTCTAATGCCCATTTGAGGTCGCCGTTGGTGGTTTTGTCCAGACCTTGCTGCTCGAGTCGTCTGATTGACTCTGGCGGCAAAACGCCGCGTTTTAAGGCCGATTCAATAATTGAGCGGTCTATCTCTCTTTCTTTAGCAAGCTCGGCTTGGCTAAAGACAGCCGACACTGTCCGTTTTTGGAATTTGACCGCATCGCAGCCAGCTTCAGCGGCAGTTTTTATCAGAGCTTTCGCCAGTTCCAAACTGCCGTTGTGATTGATGCCGATTTCGGCAATGATAAAGACCGGCTGGTCCGGCCCTATTACATGTTTGCCAATGGTGATTGTTTTCATTTGTATTTTCTTTTGTTCAAGAACCTTTGTTCCTACAACAACTTAATACATTCTTATTAATTGTCAAATGGACAACTTGGAGAATTTTAATTATATTAAGTTGATGAAAATCTATGATTTTGACGCTCACGCTTTGCGAGGCAACAATTTTTTTAAGGGGATTTTAGATTACCGAAAAAAGATTTTGCCGATTCACAAACATCTGGTAAAAAAAGCCAAAGATTTTTGTTGCGTTCTTTGCGGCAGCCAGCGAAGTAAACTTTTTTTGGAATGGGAAGCTGGCTATCAACTTTTTCAATGTCCGGTTTGTAATGCAGTTTCAGCCAACATTGCGGCCGATGCGAGGCACATTGACGATGTTTATAATAATGAAATTTATTATCAGAAATTTGAACAGGAGATTTTAAAACACTATGCTTATCGCAAGAAGACCCAGGGCGCTGAACGTTTTGATTATGTAATAAAGCGTTTGAAACTCAATCCGAAGAAAGCGCGGATTCTGGATGTTGGTTGCGGCGCCGGCTATTTTTTGTCCGTGCTTAAAGACCGGAAAGTGGCAGGTCGGGGTTTGGAAGTCAATCCCGCCCAAGTCCGTTATTGTCAGGAGTTGGGGCTTGACGTTGCCGGCTCGGATTTAGCCGATGAACCGGATAATCATTATGACGTGATTACGATGTTTGATGTGCTGGAACACTTAACCGAGCCGATCGCCACGGTTACAACTGTCTGCCGGAAACTCAAGCCCGGCGGTTATTTAATCGCTTATACGCCCAACATCCACTCGCTGGCTTACCGGTTGATGGGCAGCAAGCAAAATACGCTTTTACCTTTTGAACACTTTTGTTTTTTTAATAAGCCGTCGTTTCAATACCTGGCAAAAAAAACCGGTTTTGCCATTCACACCCTTGAAGTTTACGGCTTGGATGTGATGGATTATTTGCTGATGAAAGAATACGAAGATGGCATTGATTACACCGTTAAGCTCAAAGATTTTATGAATGTTTTGCAGGCTTGCGTTGATAAGTTGGAATTCGGCAATCATTTTCGTTTAACGCTCAAAAAGAAAAAATAAAGAAACAGATGATGGAAAAATTTCCCTATGAAAAAGCCGAGAAGGAAGAAGTGCCGTGCGGTTTTTGCGGTTCGCGGGACTTGGAAGTTTTGGCGGAAGCAGGGCAAGACGATTTACCGCTGCGGACGGTTATTTGCCGAGTTTGCGGTTTGGTTTTTATCAATCCGCGAATGCTCAGAAAATGGTATGACCTTTATTACCAGACAGAATATCGGGCGAATACCATTGGAGACAATCAAAAAAAACTGCCGAATTTTGACAAACTTTTTGCTTCAATGAAGCGGCACGGCGAGGAGCTGGCTGAATTTATTCAGCCGTATTTTAAAGTTGCCGGACCAGTAGCTGAAATCGGTTCCAGTTTGGGGGGTATTTTGGCTGGCATCAAAAACAAACTTAATCTTGAAGTGGTGGGTATAGAGCCGTCGCAACCGGAAGTTGATTACGCCAATCGCCAAGGAGTTAAATCCATTTGTTCGCTCATTGAAGACATTGATGGGAAGTTTCCTCAACCTCCAAAGTTTAGCGCCGTGATTTGTTCCCAGTCGCTTAATCATTTTCTTGAGCCGAGAATTTTCTTTGTTTGGGCGCATAAACATCTTTTGGCTGACGGCTTGTTGGTTTTGGAAGTGATGAATTTCCGCCATCAACTTAAAAAAGCCGGCCGCTTCCGGAACGCGGTGAAAATTGACCATGTCCAGATGTTCACGCCGGAGGTTTTGAGAAATTTTGTTGAAGCGGCCGGCTTTGAGATTCTGTATTTTGACGCTGATGAGGAAAAAAACGAGCGACGGCTTGAAAAAATAGAGCGCGTTTTGCCTAAAGTCCACATGACCTGCGTTGCCCGAAAAACTTCGCGCTTGCCGTTTAAAGATTTTGCCATTGAGCCGAATTACCGGCGAGTCAGACGAGCGCTAAATAAATTAAAAATTTATTTTTATTATCTTTTTGCTGTCAGACTACCGGGATTGGTGAAATAAGTAAAGATTGTTGATTTACCAACAAGTTCGACCGCCATCAACGATGACGGTGGCGCCGGTCATAAAAGAAGAAGCGTCAGAACACATAAAAAGCACCACCCCCTTGTATTCGTCGGGCTTAGCCATTCGGCCGAGGGGAATATGCTTGGCCAATTTTGCCACGAATTCATCAGGTTGATTATTGTAAACACCGCCAAAAGCCACTGCGTTTGACCGTACCCTTTTATTTGCCCAATAAGTGGCGAGGTATTTGGAAAGACCAATTAGTCCGTGCTTAACCACCGAATAAGTTATTGGTTTGACCGGCTGAACGGCATCTTTTAAACCCGGCTTTTTATACAATTCTTGATTGGGCGCCACGATGCCAAGGTCTGAGGCGATGTTCAAGATAACGCCCTGGCCGTTTTTGGCCATCAATGCGCCGATATGTTTGCTCATTAAAAAGGCGCCGGTCAAACCGACGGCGACATCTTTGTTCCAGTGCTCGATAGGGAAATTTTCCAAACGGGAAAAGTTTTTCATCCCATCTTCCACTTTCGGATTATTGGCGGCATTGTTGATAAGGATGCCAATTTGTCCCACTTCGGCGGTGATTTTTTTTACCACTGATTCAATTTGTTTTTCATCGGTAACATCAAGTGGATAACTGAAAACTTTTTTCGGATAAAACTTGTTCAGCACCGAAGTGATTTCCTTTAAGCTTTTTTCATTTATGTCGGTCAGCACGGCGCGACCACCGCCTTCCAGAATTGCCTGGGCGTGATGCTTGCCCAGCAAGCCGGCGGCGCCGGTGATGACCGCCACGGCGTTTTTTAAAGCAAACTTGTTCAAAGTGTCATTTTTCATATTTTTGAATTTTAATTTTAACTCTTGGTTATAAATATTTGTTAATCAATGGACGGTTATTTTTTTGCCTGATGCCAGCGACTTTTTCATAGCCATCAGAATTTCCATAACTGGCATATTTTCTCTGATGCCGTTTGTCGGTTTGTTTTTGCTCGCGATCAGATTCAGAAAGTGTCTCATCTCTTCCAAAAACATGTCGTTATGATTGAAATTCTCCGGTTGCTGAATTTCTTGGACCTGCCCCTCAAGGGGAATCAGTTTCAATTTACCGTCAAAATAATCCCATCTTAAACGGCCTTTTTCACCAGTCGTTTCCAGAAAGCGGACGGCTGGCCGCTTGAAATAATCCAAATGAAGCTCAATGTTGAACTGACCGTAGCCCCAGATTGCGGAAACGCAGTTTTCAACATCGGTTTTTAGGTTGCCGACTTTGCCACCGGCGGCAAAAACCCAATTTGGTTTACCGAACAGCCAAAATAAGTAATCAGTCTCATGGCTTTGAGTGGTAATGGCTCCGCCGCCTAAATCCTTTCGGCTGGCATAGGACACTTTGTAACTTTCCCAGGAATGCCAGTCAGTGACCCTTTCTCCAATGTGCGCTTCCACTGATATTATCTGACCAATCGCATTATTTTCCAGATTTTTTTTGAATTCTTTAAGCAGGGGGTGGAAACGGTGATTGAAAGCGACCAAGGCGACAAGTTTCCTTTTTTCAATTTCCTTCTCTAATTTTTTAACCCCAACCATTGTGTCGGAAAGTGGTTTTTCAATCATAACATGGCAACCGGCTCGGGCCGCTTTCTGGGCCGTCCGGACATGCAAAATCGTTGGATTGGTAATAATGGCAGCCAGGGGTTGCTCTTTCAGGGCGGCATCAATATTTTGGTAAACTTTTAGGTTTGGGTTTTTTTTCAAAAATTCATCACCGAACGATTTAGTCCCCAAACCGGTTCTGAAGATTATAATATCGGAAGGGCTGTAGCCCAAAGCCAGCAGGTTTTCCGTATGGCGTTTACCTATGCTCCCCAAGCCGCAGATAAGGATTTTACCTTTTGGAATTGCCATTTATTTTGTCTTCGTTAGGATAATTAGCTTTTAAGTAATCATACACTTGGAACTTCTGATTCTTAAGAATAGTTTCAACATATTTCAAATCGTTTTGGGTGTCAATATCGCCGATGTCGGGAGTTAGGAAAGCCAGGATTTTGGGACCATGGATGACTGGATTTTTTAAGACGAACGAACTTTTGAGTATATCAACATAGCTGTCGGGTTTGTAGGTGGGAGGAAAAGCTTGACGTGGCAAATTATGATAATCGGGCCGTGGGTCGTTTGGGAACAGTCCGACAAAAAAACCGTTTTCCAAAGCGAAGCATTTTTGTGGCACGGTATCTATTTTATGGCCGGAACGCAAACTGGTCGCTTCCGGATGCTTTAGCATTATTTCTACGGCCTCGTCTATTTTTGCCGGCTCGCGTAAAGGTGAGGTTGGTCGCAGATGAACAATATAATCCGGAATTTTTCCTTCGTTCTTTTGGAGCCATGCTAGTGCGTGGATGATAAATTCTCGATCAGGCGAGTTATCGGAAGCGAGCTCGGAGGGTCTAAGGAATGGTACCTCGGCTCCAAACTTTTTTGCCACCGTGGCGATTTCCTCACTATCGGTTGAAACAATAATTCTTTCAATTCCATTTGTAAGTTTCGCTGCCACGATGGAGTAAGCAATCAAGGGAAAGCCGCCAATATTCAGTAAATTTTTCTTGGGAATTGATTTTGAGCCGCCTCGCGCACCTATAAAAACATAAATTCCCCGTCCGTTTTTGGTGTCGGTTTTTATCATGTTCTTATTGAAGTAGGTTACCATAGTACAACTTTTAAAACCTCTTGTCCATTACAATACCTGGACTGCCAAACCCGGCTTCAAGTATCATCAGATGACCTCGTTTCGTTTAGCACCAGGCTAGTTTTTGCGATGTAAGCTGCCTGTGCTAATCTATAACTGGTGAAAAAATCAGTCCAATTATTATTTATCGTTTTGTCATGTTAAGGGACCGACGTTCCCAGAGCGTCCAATCAATTTACTGGCGCATCATTAAGAGAGCCGTTAAGCGGTTTTTACTTCGTGGATTTATTGAGCGGGACGGTTCTTATTCAACAGAAGAATACAGTTGTCTTTGGGGCAATGTCAACGGCGGCCTCGGTGGTTATTGGCGGCGGGTTGTTTTAGGGTGGCAGGACGGTCAGCTGATACTGTGCCGAGGGCTTGATTTCCAGAAAGCTGGCATCCAGGCTATAAGTCGCGCCATTAGGGGAGCGGCGCCTGGAAGCGTTTTGGAACTTGGTAGCGGTAATGGTTTTAATTTGCTCGCGCTCTCCGTTTTGCACCCGGAAATCAAGAAGTGGCAGGGTGTAGAATTTACAAAAAGCGGTATCGCCGCGTCCGAGAAATTTAAGTTGGAACCGCCGTTTGACGCTCTGATTTACGTGACAGAACTGCCGCGAGAGGAAATTGTCAGAAGATTAAGCAAAGTTCGGCTTGAGTTTTGTGAGGGTAATGTGCTGGCACTGTCTTTCGGTGACCGGTCTTTTGATTTTGTCTTCAGCCACTTGGTGATTGAGCAGATGCCGCGAACTTACCCGAAGGCCTTTGCCGAAGCGGGGCGGGTCGCCAGGCACTTTGTCTGTTTTGTCGAAGGATTTCGCGAGGCCCAGAAAAATATCTTTCAGCTTATCCACCTAAAAACTTGCGATTACTTCCGCTCCAGTGTTAGTGTTGTGGAACAAGCCGGCCTCAAGATCCTGAAATTTGAGCACTTACCGCTAAACAAAATTGGGCAGTCGGCAGGTTTGCTGCTTTGCGCCCCGGCTAAAGCAGGCAAAGGTTCATAAAGAAAATGAAGGATAAGCTAAAAAAGTTTTTTCACGTCCAGCGCGATCGGTTGTTTTATCTTTACCACCGCCTTCGGAACGCCGAATTTTTTTGGCACTTGCTTAACCGTCGTTCCCGGGGCGTTTGGCTTAGAGCGGCGAGGCGGCTTTCTTCCATTGAGCACCGCGTCGTTCATGATTTGCGACAAGTTGGTATAGCTTCAGTGCCGCTTCGGGAGTTTTTTCCGGATCGGGATTTTTTTACTCAAATGTCAAAATGGGTTGCCGGGCGTTTTGACGACCAATCGGTTAAGGCGGAGATTGCCGCAATTGAGGCGAGTTTGGCCGACCGGTTGAAAGGCGGGCGTTCGCAATCGAAGCTCCGTAAAGATTTCTGGGTCAATCTTTGGCCTCGGGCCGAGAATGGAAATTCGCTTTTTATGGCTGATAATCCGTTTCTGGAGTTTCTCTTGAGCGATAGCGTGCTTCAAATTGTTTCGGCCTACCTTGGCTCGGCCCCGCGTCTCAAAAACTACTCGGTTCAGCGAACTTTCATCATGCCGACCGGTTCGCCGGAATTTTTGTCCCAGCGCTGGCATCGCGATCCAGAGGATAAAAGAATGCTCAAGGTTTTTATTTATTTGTCCGAGGTTGATGAGACCGGCGCCGGTCCCTTCAACTACGTTTTTGAATCACAGCTTGGCGGCCGCTGGCGATGGTTTTACCCCCAACGTTTACCAGTTGGGCGATATCCGGAGCCCGGTGTCGTTGAAAAACACATTCCGGAGAGTTTTCGTAAGCCAATCCTGGCGCCGGCAGGTACCGTTATCTTCTGCGATACCTCCGGCCTCCACAAAGGCGGTTACAGCACCACGAAAAACCGGACTATGTTTTTTTCCGGCTTCACCTCTGTGGCTTCAGTTTATCCGATAAGTTTCGTCAGGCCGCAACCTGACGAGCAGCGGCCTCTTGCTCCGCTTGGCCGATACGCGGTGAGTAGTCTGTAGGAGCTCCTAATTAGCCTCTCAAAAATTGATAATTCGCCAATTTTGCCAATGCAATTCTAAACTCTTTGTAATTATTGAGATGACCTTGCCATATTTCCGGTATCCAACTTATACCACCGCTTTCTTTAGGAAGATATTGCTCGAGAATTTCAAACACCTTTTCAAAGGGCACATCACCCTCACCGATTTGCAATCCTTCTTTATAGCAACCGCGCCCGTCGGCGATGTGTAAGTGGCGTACCAAGGGCGCCACTTTTTTGATGTATTCCAAGTAATCTTGATTTTCGGCAACGCAGAAGAGCCAAGCGTGGGAGAGGTCTAGGCACATATTTAAATTCAGTTTTTTGCAAAACTCAATCATTTCGTCAGCGGCTCCAAAGACATTGTGTTTCCATAATCCGCCGAAGTGCCAGCTAAAGGCAGGTAGATTTTCAGGCAGAAGAGTTACACCTTTGTAGTCCAAGCGTTTGAATGCTTCTATCGCGCGATTAAGGAGCATTTTCGGTTGTGGGTGGGGCGTGATGGTTATACCCCCAATATGGATTACAATACCGGGGATTCCCTCGAAGTGCTCGGCGATTTCTCGGGTTTTGTCAATAGTCCTTTGAATAATTTCAATTGAACTTTTCCAGGTCCGTTCGTTTTCGGAAGCTAGGTCTACCTCTGCCCTTTCGTTGTATTCGGGCGCATGGACAAAGAGCTGAAAAGGATATTTAGCACCCTCCTTAAATTTAAAGTCGAGGTCTTTGTCATTTACATGAAATTCCAAAAGAGTTGGTTTCGGTTCGAATTTCATTAGTTGATTTAATTCGAAAAAACGCGCCTTTAATCCCCACCGTGTTTCAATCTTGCCAATTTGGTTTTCAATCTGCCGAGCATCAATGTCGTTATTAGTGAAGAATTCATCTTTAGCAATCAATCTTTTCGCGGTTTTTCCCACGAGGTCAAAAATTCTCTGGGGAGAAATTCCAAACCCGGGGCTTTTCACGGTTATCATGTCTCGAGTAATCCTAGTGCCGGGAGCGATGCTGGTCGCGGCCGTCAGACTCTTACGTAAAATTAGTTTATTCATGACTTCGCCGCGGCTGATATGTTTTACCGGGAGACCGAGAGCGATTTCACATTCGCGAATCTTTTTAACCAATTCTTTGAATTGATTAGGCAAAAGCGAAGCCGCGTGGTCTGGCCCCTCGGCTTCTCGATCAAGAGTGATGTGCCTTTCGATAACTTTGGCCCCCAGAGCGACGGCGACCAAAGTCGGTTCAATGCCCATTTCGTGACCGGAATAACCGACAGGAACGCCATAACGATGTTTGAGAATTTTAATGAAAGACAAGTTTAAGGTATCCAGACCGGCCGGGTAAGAGCTTTGGCAGTGAAGCAACACAAAAACCGCCCGGGCGCGATGCAAAAAAGCGACGGTTTGTTCAATTTCGTCAACGGTGGACATGCCGGTTGAAACAATAAGCGGTTTATTTTCTTTAAGCAGCCGTTCCAATAATGGAATGTTCACTAAATCGGCCGAAGACACTTTATAGAGCGGTGGAGAAATCACTTCCTTTAGGAAGTCCACACTTTGTTCGTCAAAAGGAGTCGCGAAAAAAACGAGCCCGTGTTCATCAGTGCGGGCTTTTAACGCGCGATATTCCTTTTCCCCAAATTCACTTTCTTTGAGAATTGGGATAACATAACGAAGCGCTTGGTCGGCCAGATTAGGATTTTCCACTACTTCTTTTTGATAGACCGCCAGGAGTTGTCTTTTCTGAAATTTGACGGCGTCGGCTCCAGCTTCGGCGGCGGCGTCAATAAGTTTCAGGGCGTCGGTAAGTTTACCGTTGTGATTGATGCCGATTTCGGCAATGATAAAAACTGGCGCCCCTTTACCGATAGTTTTCTTGCCAATTTTTATTGTTTGTGGCGCGGGAGACAGAATCTTTCGGGTTTCAATTATGAACCTTGTTTGCAGACGGCGTTTCCACAGTTTGCGCGCTTCCCTGTTCCTGAGAGTTTTTAGGACTTTATTTAGCATTGACAATTTACAAGTGTAACTTTTTTTGATTAAATGTCAACTTATTGTTAAAGTAATGTTATGAGAAAAACTATTTTTGTAACCAGTTTCCATACCTTAATCTCCAGAAACATCGTTCGCACCGAGGTTATTTCGAAGTTGATTTCTAATGCCTGTCGAGTTGTTGTTCTCGTACCGAAGCTAAAACTCGATTATTTTAAAAAGGAATTCGAGAGGGGAGAAGTCTCGGTTGAAGGAGTGGAAACCGGAGCGCCAATTAGAACCAAGCGGGCTGGAATACTTAAGCGTCTGGCTGAAGCT